>CADDZL010000001.1 GCA_902812335.1 Chloroflexota bacterium
CTGGGATGCGCTGGAGTCGTCCTGGTGCAGAACGTCTGCTGCCGGTGCGGACGGCGATCATGAGCCAGCGATTCGACGCTTTGTGGCAGGCGGCTTACAAGTCGCCCCTAAACTGAAATGCACCCCTACTCATGGCAGGGACTTGCATTCCCCGCCATTTGCGAGTATAAAAGACTATCCTGCCCTGGGCTCTGGCTACACGGTCCCGTAGCTCGTTCGAGCGGCGCGACCGGCCGGTGGTTGATCGGCGCACGGATACGGGGGAGCTAGAGAATGCATCTGAGCATTCGGCGCAAGATCATGAGCGGCTACGCCGCCATCGGCCTGCTGGCGGGGATAGCAATGGCTCTTGGCATCTTCAATCTCCACCAGACCGACGAGCGCTATAGCTATCTCCTCGATCACGAGCAGACCATTGCTCTGCTGGCCACGCGCATGGTGGGCCTGTCGCATGAGCAGGTCACAAACACACGTAGTTATCTGCAAACGGGCGATGATACATTCCTCTATCGGCGCCTTGAAGTGCAGAGAGAGATGGCCTCAATCCACGATCAATTGAGCGCGCTGGTGACCACCGAGCAGGACAAGGGACAGCTCGATAATGCCTGGCAACTAACCACCACTTTTCAGAGTCGGGCGGACGACCTCATCCAGATACGCGACACAGTGGACGTGGCTACCCTACGGCGACTCTATCAGAGCCGAATGGGGTCTGTGGATGGGAAGATGATCGATGCCTACCGCCAGTGGGCCGAGATCAAAACGCGTCAGGCGGCCGATGCTAGCGCCGAACTTCAGCGCCAGACACAATGGGCAATAACCCTCCTGGCTATACTGGCGGCTGCCTCCATCGTCATCGGCGCGCCGCTGGGCGTGCTGATCAGTCGGGGATTGGTGGCATCGCTGCACCAGGTGCTGGCCGGCGTCGAGGCGGTGGAACGTGGCGACCTCCAGCGCGAGGTCTCCATCAGAAGTGGCGATGAGATCGAACTGCTGGCGAAACACGTGAACCGCATGCGCGAGGCGCTATTAGCACTGGAGCACCAGCGTTCCGACTTTACTTCGCTGATCGCGCACGAACTGCGCACGCCCATCGCCACGATCTACAGCTTCAGCATGTTGCTGAGCCGCGAAGGCCATCTGCTCAGCCGCGATGAACTCAACACCTATCTCGGCGCGGTCAGCCGCCAGGCGGATAATCTCGTCAGACTGGTGGACGACTTCGTGACGGTGGAACGACTCGACTCGGGCCGGCTGAGCTACGCTTTCGTACCTGTGCACCTCAGCGCCCTGCTGGAAGAGATATCTAATGACTTCCGGCGATCTCATCCCGCCGAGGCCGTTACCGTCCAGGCGAGTGATGAGCCGGATGTCGTCCGCGCCGACGCCATGCGTCTGAAGCAGGCCCTCACCCACCTGGTGGACAGCGCCGTGCATCTCGCTCCCGATAGTCCGGTGATACTGGGCTGGTCGGGCGACAATCAGCAGAGAATACGCATCACCATCTCGGACCAGGGATTGGAATTCCCATCTGATCAGATTGAGGCCCTGTTCGCCAAATTCAGCCGTGTCCGCAACGCCAAGAACGGGGCAGTGCAGGGCAGCGGTCTGGGCTTTTACATTGCTAAGCGCATCGTCGAAGCCCATGGCGGCTCGATCGGGGTTGAGACGACGCCAACCCAGGGTGCGACCTTCTGTATCACTCTACCGGCTGTAATCGAGGAAGGGAAATCTCAGGGCCTCCCTCGCGCAAAGGAGCCGGCTAGCAATGGTCACGCTATATGAGGAAGATCCGTGTTCTCGTCGTTGACGATCATACCGTCTTTGCCGAGTCGTTGGCAATGGTCATCAATCTCCAGCGGGATATGGAAACGGTCGGCACAGCATCCACCTGCGCCGCCGCCTTGGAGAGCACAGCCCGGCTTCAACCCGATGTGGTTCTGCTCGACGTGCTGCTGCCCGATGGCGATGGCATTGACGTTGCCCAGAGTATCAAGGCAACTCAGCCCACTACCAAGATCGTCATCCTGACTTCAGCCACAGAGGATGATGTGCTGCTGCGGGCGATTGATGTCGGTGCCAGCGGCTTCATCACCAAATTCCGCGCCATTGACGACGTGATCGCAGCAGTGCGTGCGGCTCACGCCGGCGAGATCCTCATCCCGCCCGCGATGCTGCTGGGCCTGCTCAGCCGTCTACATCGTCGCCAGCAAGAGGAGAGCACCACTGCCCCACTCGAACCACTCACACCGCGCGAGCGCGAGGTCCTCCAGGCACTGGCGCGTGGGCTGGACAACCGCCAGGCAGCCCGCTACCTGCAAATCAGCCCCAATACGCTGCGCACCCACCTCCAGAACATCATGGACAAACTAAACGTCCATTCTAAGCTGGAGGCCGTCGTCCTCGCCCTCAAGCACGGCTTGATCGAGGTCGGTAAGTAAGCACAGCCCTCAGTGTCATGCTGAACGCAGCGAAGCATCTCCACCTCGCATGCAAGAGACCCTTCACCGCGTTCAGCCGCCGCCGGTCAAACGACGATCACGGCAGGTTGCCCACCACCTCGAAGCTCTTGAGAATAGCATCCAGCGCGTCGAGGTCCGCCTCGGTCACGACCTGGACATACACATACATCAAGAACGCCCGGCTCTTCGGTACCGCCGCCAGCCGGATGATCAGGCTCTTGGCACTGCCACAGTCGGTGAACAGATCGTACACCCCGGTGTACAGCTCATCCGAGTAGTCATAGCGCCCATCATAGGTACAGTTGGAGTCTTTCTCCAGGCTGTCGAGGAACGAGGTCTCATTGTATTTCTGGGCCATCACCCTGGACGCGGCGAAGAACACGCCCGGCGTCGAGTATGTCTTGTAGAACTCGTCGAGATTGGGTGCGGCCGAGATCGCTGGGCCGACGTTCTCGTTCTCGGGTGCCCAGTCACGCCCGTCAGTGTCCGACCACTCCACAGGGACTTCCAGCTTGATCGTCTTGGAGTCATTGTAGACTTTGACGTAATCGGTGTACTTGGTGCCCGCCCCTACAGCCCCGCCGGTTTCACCCTCGACCTGTTGCGCAAATGAGAACGACACCGCCAGCGGCCGGCCATTCAATTGCCCGGCCAGCACCTCCTGGGTATCAAAGCGCAACACCTCCATGCTGAGCGTATCCTCCGGGTCATGACTGCGCAGAATGTCGCAGTAGTCCGACATCGTGCCGTCGGTCGAGAGGACCAGCCCTTCGATCTTGGTAATAATGTCGCCGCCCTTCACCCCCGCCTTGTCGGCCGGTGAACCCGACTTCACCGAGGCAACCCAGATACCCGCTATACTCTGCCCGTCGTTCACGGCTATGCCGTTCACACCGATCGAAGTCACGTCCTTGCGGGCACGTAACTGATCGATGACCTTGAGCGCTTCGTCGCGACCTATGGCGAAGTACTGTTTGGCGTCCGGGCGGCTGGCATAGTTGATGCCAACCACCTTGCCCTCTTTGGTCACCAGCGGGCCACCCGAATTGCCCGGGTTGATGGTGGCATCGTGCTCAATGACCGAATCCACCGAGGCCCACTGGGTCTCACCGCTGGCACGCTCCTTAGAGACGATGCCGCGGGTGAGGGTGAATTCGGGCTCGCCCAGAGGGAAGCCGGCCGCATACACGTCGAGGCCCGTGGCAATCTTGCCGTCATACCATTCGAGATACGGATAGCCATCCCCATCAATATCAATGACGGCCAGATCTGAGCACTCAGAGACACCCAGGATCTTGGCATTGCGCGGCTGGCTTTCGCCGCCGACCCATACTTTCAGCAAGGCCGCGCCGGTGACGACGTGGTTGTTGGTCACGGCAATCCCCGATGGATCAATGATGAAACCCGAACCCCGGCCAGCCACGTTCAGTTTCAAGCCGACCTGCGGGTCAACGAAGCTGCCCTGAGCCTCAATCTGGATGGTGGCCTTCTTGACATCCTCCAGCGAAGAAACCGCGCCGGACTTGGGCGCCGCAGTGGGGGGCTGCGTGGGCGCTTGAGTCGGCGGCTGTGTGGAGGCCGGGGCTGCGGTCGCCGCTGGCGTGGGAACGGCCGTCGGCGGTGCCGGTGGACTGAGCGGGTTACAGGCTGCTGCTGTAACGACCAGCAGAATGGTCAACCAGGTGAACGGTGAGTGCTTTATCATGACTCCTCCCTCGATTTGGCTTCCCCCCGCCAGGGGAAGCGATTAGCGTCTCTTACGGCCATACATGTCCGAGCCACAGAAGCTAACGTTCAGCTTAACACGCTCGTTACAGGCATGTCAATGTGACTCTCGGACTACTGTGCTACGATCTGCCGGTGCAGGTTTTGTGCCCAATACGGTATCCAGCCCCGCCTATAACACATGTCACGACTTACTCATGGCAATCGGCATCAGGACAATCGGTTTTAGTGGAGTGAAGAACTGGCCTCAAAGCCCAGTACCTGGCTTCAGCCAGGTTCTCAGATGCACACACTAAAACCGACTCTCCTGCAATCGGGCGCGTTAGCGTGCTGGCGCGGCAGGGTGTATAATCTTTATAAGCGGTCTGCCGGTCGCCCCCGAAGCACACACGTCCTGTATGTGCTGGAAATGCCGTTCCTGGCCTAGAAAGGCGTTCTATCGCATAAACACTGGCTTTGGGTAACCACAAGGGTTACCCCTACCGGCCCCCCCTTGGCAGAGGCGCAATGGTCGCGCCCGGTGCCCTGATCCGGTGTCGCTACGGTTGGCGCCCCAGCATAAGATCCCTAGAGGAGGTTACTGTGAACTTGCGTGTTCGACCCATATTGACCCCTCTGCTGCTGTTTGCCCTGTTGCTCAGCTTGACACCCCCCCTGGGTGCAGCGGCGGATAAGCCACTGACCAAGATCGATCCAGAATTATGGCAGACCATGCAGCGTGACGGCAAGGCCAGCTTCTTCGCCGTCCTGGCCGAGCAAGCTGATACCGGCGCAGCAGCGGCATTGCCGGCCAAGCGCGACAAGGGCGAGTTTGTCTACCAGGCCCTGCGCGCGACTGCCGACCGCACCCAGGCAGGACTGCGCTCGTATCTGGCAAGCAAGGGCGTGCGCTTCGAGCCCTACTACATCGTGAATGCGGTCCTGATCGAAGCCGGCCAGGATGTGTTGCTGGACGTGGCCGCCCGGCCCGAAATCAGCCAGTTGATCCCTAACCGCACCTTCCAGGCGATCAACCCCCGGATCACGCCCGCCAAAGCCAAGGCAGCACCCACCACAATCGAGTGGAATATCAGCTTCATCCATGCCGACGCCGTGTGGACGCAGTATGGCATTGACGGCACGGGCGCGGTCATCGGCGACCTGGACACCGGCCTGGACTGGACCCACCCGGCGCTCAAGCCGCATTATCGCGGCTGGGATGGGACCACCGCCGACCATAACTACAACTGGTGGGACGCCACTACCAACGGTGCGCAGAGGGTGCCCTATGATGACCACGGCCACGGCACCCATACCATGGGCACAACCTCAGGCTACGACCCGGTGGCGGACATCCACATCGGCGTAGCCCCTGGGGCGCGCACCATGGCCTGTAAGAACATGGACGCCTTCGGCTCTGGCCAGGATGCCTGGTTCCTGAGCTGCTTCGAGTTCGCCCTGGCCCCCTGGGACCTGAACCACCAGAACCCACGCGCGGATATGGCCCCGGATGTGGTCAATAACTCATGGGGCTACTGGGGTGGCGGCGTGAACACCTTCTACACGGCCGTCCAGAACCTGCGCAACGCCGGTGTATTCGTCGAAGTGTCCGCCGGCAACGAAGGCTCGAGTTGCGCTACGCTGCGCTCACCTGCCGACTACGACAACGTGTTCACCACCGGCGCTACTGCCGACCACAGCGAAACGCTGGTCTGGTTCTCCAGCCGCGGCCCATCGGACCTGTATCCGAGCGTGATCAAGCCCGACATCGTCGCACCGGGCGAGAATATCAACTCATCGCTGCCCGGCGGCGGCTACTCGGGCCCCACCTGGTCTGGCACCTCAATGGCCGGGCCGCACGTGGTCGGCACCGTGGCACTGATCGTCTCAGCTAACCCCGGCTTGCGCGGCCAGGTGGCCACCATCGAGCAGTTGCTGCGCGACACAGCCTACACTGGTATGCCCGACCCGCCCAACCCGGATTCATGCGGCGGGATCATGTATAACGTCGTGCCCAACCACATCTACGGTTGGGGGCGCCTGGATGCACTGGCTGCGGTCAGCCAGATCGCCCATGTCGGCTACCTGCAAGGCCATGTGACCGACCAGACAACGGGCAATCCTATTCCAGATGCAACCGTGTCCACCAACGCCGGTCAATCGGTGACCACCGACGCGACGGGCTACTATACCATGACGCTGGCGGCGGGAACCTACAACGTCACAGCCAGCAAGTACCTGTGGTCCTCTCAGACGGTGACCGGGATCGCGATCGTCGAAGGTTCGACAACCACCCAGGACTTCGCGCTGACGCCTTTGCCCAGCTATACGGTGCGAGGCGGCGTCCGCAACGCACTCACCCGCCTGCCGGCGCAGGCAACGATCAGCTTCACAGGTGGCCCGCCACCGGTTCATACCGACGCGCAAGGCCGATACTCCGCGAATGTAGCGGCGGGCACATACGTCATTACGGCCACGCCTGATAGTCGCTGCCTGAACCCCGCCAGCAGGACGGTGGCGGTTAACACCAATCTGAAGCTCAACTTCCCACTGCGACCGCGGGTGGACGGCGGGGGCTACAGTTGCGATGACACGCAGCCGCTGACGTGGATTGATGCCACGACGCCCACAGGGTTAACGGGGGACGACAGCGCGGTCACACTGACCCTGCCGTTCAGTTTCACCTACTATGGCACGGCCTACACCTCGGTCAATGTCAGCACCAACGGCAACATCCACTTCGGCCCGCGCAGTACAGCCTACAGCAACACCTGTCTGCCCACAGCCTCCGGTCCGCTGGCGATGATTGCCCCATTCTGGGATGACCTGTATGTGGATGCCTCGGCCCATGTGGACCAGGCCACTACAGGCACAGCGCCCAACCGCATCTTCACCATTGAGTGGTACAACGTGCGGCCATACTCGAATGACGGCTCCCGGATGACCTTCGAGGTCCAGTTGTATGAAACGACGAACAATATCCGGGTCATCTACAACTCCCTGACCGGTGCCTCCGCTCAGGGGCAGAGTGCCACAGCCGGCATTCAGAACAGCAGCGGTACGATCGCCACGCAGTACAGTTGCAATGAGGCCGCGCTATCCACTGGCCTGGGGATTCAATACCTGCCCTGAAAGCGATCGGCTGAACCGGTAGTGTCACCAGCCAACAGGCCCCCTGGATACACAGGGGGCCTGTCTTTTACCGGGACAACTCAACAACCAGATAGCGATGGTCCGAGCCGCCGTCCCGGCCAACCCAGGCCCGGCTGGCCTGCAAATCGGGCGAGTGAAAAACGTAGTCGAGCCGTAGAAGCGGGAACGGGATATACAAGCCCATGACACGGCGGGCATTAGGAAAGGTCAGGCCGAAGCCCCAGCCGGCCTCGCGGTAAGCATCCCGCAGCAGGGCAGTCAATTGAGCGTAGCCCGGGCTCTGGTCGGTCAGGTTAAAGTCGCCCACGACGACCAGAGGGCCAGAAAGCTGCCCGATCTGACCCATGAGCGCGTTCAGTTCGAGGTCCTGTCGGCTTAGAGAAGCAGGGCCGGGGGCTATCTCCTCCAGCACACTGCGCTCTTCAGCCGGTGGCGGCTCCGGTATATGCAGGTGGACGTTGAACAGGTCAAGCCGTTGACCGGCTACATCCAGGACGAGGTGTTGACTGACACGCACACCTCCAGCCAGAAGGGGAGCTTTTTCTTCACCTATGGGATAGCGGCTGAGCACACCGCTGCCCCGAAAGCCCTCCTCAGGCGCGAGCAAACGATAGGGATAGCTATGGCTCAGGCGAACTGACAGCGCTTCGGCCATTGCCGGCCTCAGTTCCTGCAAGGCGACGATGTCAGGCCCCTCGCGCTCGATGGCAGCAGCCACGCGTTCTGGGTCGGTGTTGCGCACGTGCACGTTAAAGGTCATGACGGTGAAGCGGATCGCGTCGGCAGGGACGGCTGGCGGGCGTCGTGGCAGAAAGCGGTCACCGTAGAGCACCAGGAAGGCCATAACGGCGACGGCGGTAGCGCCGCGCAGCGGCCATGACCGCACCAGCACGGCCAGCGGTACCAGGGCAAGCAGGGGCACAAACAGCCAGGGGGCGAAGTTGACGGCTACCTCCCCCCACCAGGTCTGCCACAGTGTCTCACGCAGCAGCAGGTAAGCCAGCAGGCCCAGCGCGTAGAGAATGCTGACAATGATCATACCATCTGACAGAGTGTGCCTTGCTTTGCCACGTTTGTCAAGCCTCCGCACCTGTGCTAAGATGACATCGGCGGTTCGCGGGCCGTCCCTGCGGCATGTCATCTAAGCGTTTGCTTGGCTTCATCCTGCTCAACATCGTCGTCTCGCTGGCCGTGAGCCTATCGGTTCTGGCCCTGTGGGAGCGGCGCCAATCGTCACGGGCCGTGCCCTTCGCCAGCGGCACGGTTGTACCGGGTGCAACCTCCGGCATGGGCACGCCGGGCGCGTTCGCCGCTACAGGTACGCCAGGTGTGACCGCCACCCCACCCGGCACGATCTACATCGTCAAGGCCGGCGATACGCTCTCCGGCATCGCTCAGCAGTACCAGGTCAGGGTGGAGGACTTGATGGCGGTCAACGGCCTGACCGACCCTAATGTGCTTAAGCTCGGCCAGACGCTGATCATCCCGACAAACGGGGCAGCGGAGACGGCCGTGGCGGCCGCCACCGCCACCGCCAATGCACCGCCACCACCCATCGCCACGGCCACGCCCGCGACCGGGGCGCTGGCAGTGACACTGCGTGGGGTCACCGGCCGGGGCGATCTGGCCAACGAGGCGATTATCCTGATCAACGAGGGCAGCCGCGCCGACCTGGCCGGCTGGAAGCTGAGCGACAAACAGGGGGACAGTTTCACCTTTCCCAGCCTGGTGCTCCTGCCCGGCGCGCAAGTTCAAGTCCACACCGGCTCCGGCACAGCCTCGCCCACCGACCTGTACTGGGGCCGGACGGCGGCAGTGTGGGGTGGCCGCAACCAGGTGGCGACACTGACCGACGCCAATGGGGCGGTAGTGGCGACGCTACAGTTGCCCTAAATGAAGCTACTCCTATTCCTCGCCAAGCGCTTCTGGTTCGCGCCCTTCGAGAAAACGCTACCCGAGGCCGCCAACGCACCAGGCCCGCACGAGGTGCGCGACGCAGTGGTGGTGTTCGTCCACGCCGAGGCCGGCGATGAGGCCGATCCGGCCGGCCTGGAGACCAGCTTCGTCAAGAACATCAAGTGGCTGGCGGGCAAGCGTGGCCTGCGCACCGTCGTGCTCCATTCCTTTACCCACCTGGCCGAAAGCAAAGCCTCGCCGGGCTTTGCCGAGGCTTTCCTCCAAAGTGCAGCCGAACGCCTGCGGCGGACGGGTTATGAGGTGACCCTGACGCCCTTCGGCTGGGTGTGTGAATGGGACCTGGCGGTGTACGGCGAATCGCTGGCCAAAGTATATAAGGCGTTGAGCGGGCGCAGCCAGCCCCATAATAGCAGTGGGCAGCACTGATGGCCAGATCGCGCATACCCGGAGGGCGGCATCCACCGGCCACTGAATTGGAGACAGAACGCCTCCAGATGGACAGGCAACTGCGCATCTGGGGCAGTTCGCTCATCCTGCTGGGTCTGCTAGCCCTGTTCGGCCTGGACCTTCTTCAACTCCCTGCGATGTTCACCCCCTTTTGGAGTGCGCTCGCCATCGGTCTGGGGGCCGCTTCCTTCTGGCTCAAACATCCAGCGCTGCTGCTAACTTATGCCGTCTTCCTGGGGGTGCAGGGTGTGCGCTTGTTCGGGAGCTGGGTCCTCGATCAAATCTCCAGTGATACGATTGTCCTCGCCGTCGGCATCCTTCTCGTGGTCTATGCCTTACGGCTTGGGGGCGAATTCCGGCGCGCCCGCCATCTGCCCCTTGGGCCGGCGGACGATTTCGCCTTAGGGGGGATCGCTGCGGCCCTGCTAGGCCCTCTCCTGGGTATCATCGGCCTGGCCACCAGGGCCGGGTTTCTGGTGGCTGACTGGCTGGACCTGACACTCTTGGCCCTGGGCCTGAGCCTGGGAGCGGTATTGACCACAACCCGGCGCCCCGGTCTGGCCAAGATCAGTCTGGGAGTCTCTCTGCTCGGCCTGATGGCCACGATCGTTGTCCTGCCCATCGTCACAGGTTGATAGAGGGAGAAGTTGTTGTTTTATGATATGATTGAAGAGGAGTAACTCAGGGGCAGACCGGCCAGCGTCGCCTGGCCGACCGGTCTCTATCAGCCTTGGAGGAGATTGACGAAATGGGGGCAGAGGAATTCCAATTCGGTGGGCCGATTGTCTGGTGGCCCACGCCGGAGTTAGTTGAACGCAGCAACCTCAAGCGTTTCATGGAGCACCACGGCATCGCCAGTTTCGACGAGCTGATGCAGCGATCCACACAGGATGTCGGTTGGTTCTGGGAAGCCGTTCTGGCCGATCTCGATATCCGCTTTGATCGCCCCTACGAGCGCATTCTCGATACCTCACGGGGCATCGCCTGGGCGCGCTGGTGCGTCGGCGGCCAGCTCAACATCGTCCGCAACTGCCTCGACAAATGGATCGGCACGCCTGCCCAGAATCGCGCCGCCGTGCGCTGGGAGGGCGAGGAAGGCTTGACCCGCGTCCTGACTTACGCCGACCTGTACCGCGAGGTCAACCGGATGGCTAATGCCCTGCGCCGCCTCGGCCTGAAGAAGGGCGACGTCATCGCCATCTATATGCCGATGGTGCCGGAGATCGTTGTGGCCCTTTTGGCCATCGCCAAGATCGGCGGCATCATCCTGCCGCTCTTCTCCGGCTATGGCGCTCAAGCGATCGTGACGCGCCTGGTAGATGCCGAGGCCAAGGCCCTGTTCACTGCCGATGGCTTCTACCGGCGCGGCCACATCGTCCCGATGAAGGACATCGCCGACGAAGCCGTTGCCCACACCCCCTCGGTCGAACACGTCATCATCGTGCGGCGGACGGCGAACGAGTCGATCGGCTGGGAGACCGGACGCGACCACTGGTGGCACGATATTGTCGAGGGCCGCCCGCGCCAGAACGCAGCGTCCGAGACCGAACCTACCGACGCGGAAGACCCACTCATGGTGATCTACACCTCCGGCACAACCGGCCGGCCCAAAGGCGCGGTCCACACCCATTGTGGTTTCCCCATCAAATCCGCCCAGGATATGGCCCACGGCCTCGATGTGCAACCCCTCGACACGCTGTACTGGGTCACCGACATGGGCTGGATGATGGGACCCTGGGAAGTGTTCGGGACGACGCTCTTGGGGGCAACGATGATGATCTACGATGGCGCGCCCGATTACCCTGACCCCGGCCGCCTGTGGGAACTGGTGGAACGCCACGGCGTCACCATCCTGGGCATCTCGCCCACGCTGGTCCGGGCACTCATGCGCTACGGTGATGACTATGTGACGCAGCGGGACCTCTCCAGCCTGCGCATCCTCGGCTCGACGGGTGAGCCCTGGAACCCCGACCCCTGGCTGTGGTTCTTCAACACCGTCGGCGGCGGGCGGCTGCCTATCATCAACTACTCCGGCGGCACCGAAGTCTCCGGGGGTATCGTCATGGGCAATGTGCTGCGACCGCTCAAGCCCGCCGCCTTCTCCGCGCCAGTGCCGGGCATGGCCGCTGATGTGGTGGACGACGAGGGCCACAGCGTGCGCGGCCAGGTGGGTGAATTGATCGTGCGCCAGCCGTGGATCGGTATGACCCGCGGTTTCTGGAAAGACCCGGAGCGCTATATTCAGACCTATTGGTCGCGCTTCCCCGACGTGTGGGTACACGGCGACTGGGCAGCGGTAGATGAGGACGGCTTGTGGTACATCCTGGGCCGTTCCGACGATACCATCAAGGTCGCCGGCAAGCGGTTGGGGCCAGCAGAAGTCGAGTCGGTCCTGGTAGGCCATCCAGCGGTGGCCGAAGCCGCCGCGATCGGCATCCCTGATCCGCTCAAGGGACAAGAGGTAATGTGCTTCTGTGTACTCAGGCCGGGCTACGCGCCACACGATGACCTGCGCGAGGAGCTGAAAGAACGCGTAGCGCAACACCTGGGCAAGGCCCTCAAGCCGCGCGAGGTGAAGTTTGTGCGTGACCTGCCCAAGACACGCAATGCCAAGGTGATGCGCCGCGTCATCCGGGCAGCCTATCTCAATCAGGACCCCGGCGACCTATCGTCGCTGGAAAATCCGACGGCGGTCGAGGAGATCAAGATGGCAATATGAACATGGAGCGCGAAGCGTCGCGCGTCAAACGTCAACGTCACTGCCAGCAGACGTCCCGTGAAGGAAACGTCAAAGATGATGCCGTTTTACGTTTGACATTTGACATCTGGCGCTATCACGAGTTCCAGGGCGCGACCAATGACTGTGCGCCATTCTGCGTAGCCATAGCGGCCAACGCCCTCCTGGGTGAGAAGCGCTACCGGGCCGACGAGGTGGCACGAACGCTGGATCGCCCGGTCTGGCGCTGGTGGCCACCGCCCCCCCTCCTCGTTCGTCGCCTGCCGCGCTGGGCCACCTTCCCCTGGGGCCCGGCCGACGCACTGCGGCGCATGGGCTTCCAGGCCCGTTGGAGCCTGCTGGCTAGCGAAGAACGGCTGCGCCAGAACCTGTGCGAGGACCGGATCACATTTGTCAGCGTCGGCGACCTGTGGCGCTGGAGTGGCCTGCGCTATCGGGGCTGGGGACACGTCAAGATTCTCTACGGCTTGGATGCAGAACGCGGCTGGGCCTTCGTGGACCCCGCCCTTAATCCCGCCACAGCTACGGATACGTGGGGCCAGATGGGCATTGGCTGGCAGGACGAGGTCAGCTTCACGCAGCAGTGGGGCAATATGCTGCGCTGGACAACGGAGGTAGAATCGTGGATTTCCAACTGACCGAGGAACAGCAGATGTTCCGTGAGGCGGTGCGTGCTTTCGCTGAGAAAGAACTCAAGCCGCGCGCCCGCTATGTAGATGAGCATGCCGAGTTCAACTGGGAGGCGGTGCGCAAGATGGGGCCATTGGGCCTGCTCGGCCTGACTACACCGGAAGAGTATGGCGGGCCCGGTGTGGACGCCGTCAGCGCGACCATCGCGATTGAGGAGATTGGCCGGGGGTGCGGCAGCACAGGCCTGGCGGTCGCCGCTCACAACGGCCTGTGCTGCGCGCCGCTGGCACGATTCGGCACCCATGAACAGAAAGAGAGATGGCTGCGCCCCTTGGCAACGGGCCAGGGCCGCCTGGGCGCACTGGCCTTGACCGAACCCGGCGCCGGCAGCGACCTGAGCGGCGGCGTACAAACGCGCGCCATCCGCGACGGATCGAGCTGGGTCCTCAATGGCAGCAAGATGTGGTGTACCAATGCCTCTATCGCCGATGTGATTATCGTCTTGTGCCGCACCCGGCCCGAAGCCGGCACGCGCGGGCTCAACCTGATCATCGTGCCCGCTGATACGCCGGGATTGACCATTGGCCCGAACGAGAAGAAGATGGGGCTGCGCGGCTCACCAACGAACGCCCTGACCTTCGAGGATTGCCGTGTGCCCTATGAGAACCTGTTGGGTGAGGAGGGCCACGGCTTGCAGCAAGCGCTGATCACACTCGACGGCAGCCGCATCGGCATCGCCGCCCTTGCCATCGGGCTGGCCCAGGCCGCCTTTGAAGAGGCAGTCAACTATGCCAAAGAACGGCACACCTTCGGCGTACCCATTGCCCAGCACCAGGCCATTCAATGGATGCTGGCTGACGCGGCCACCGAGATCGAAGCGGCGCGGTTGCTGACCTATCGGGCTGCCTGGCTGATGGGCCAGGGTCGCCCCCATACCCAGGAGGCTGCGATGGCCAAACTCTTCGCTTCGGAAGTGGCCGAACGCGTCTGCTTCCACGCCATCCAGATTCACGGCGGCTACGGCTACTCGGCCGAGTTCCCGGTCGAGCGCATCTACCGTGACCAGCGCCTGATGACCATCGGCGAAGGG
Source organism: Chloroflexota bacterium (assembly GCA_902812335.1). Taxonomy (GTDB): domain Bacteria; phylum Chloroflexota; class Anaerolineae; order DSLN01; family DSLN01; genus DSLN01. Next base: position 14,141 of record CADDZL010000001.1, read on the forward strand.
ACCAGCGAGATCCAACGCCTGGTCATCGCCCGCCACGTACTGAAGTGATGCTTGCCCTGACTTCGGACCTGGGTTATAATCACGACGATTTAGGGAAAAAAGGAGTGTAGGTAGTGGAGTATTCGGAGCCTCAACCACGGCTGCCGACCTCGCCTGAAGCGGGGGCGGACGTGGCCTCTGAGGAGTTGCATAGCAAGTCGTTGTTCCGTGAGGTAGTCGAGACTCTGCTCCTCACGGTCATCATCTTCCTTGTGGTCAACGCGGCAACGGGCCGCTTCCGGATTGAAGGCACCAGCATGTACCCGACGTTACATGATGGCCAGTATGTCATTGTCAACAAACTGGTCTACATGTTCAGTAAGCCGCAACGAGGCGACATCATTGTCTTCATTCCCCCCAGCGATGAGCATAGAGATTTTATCAAGCGCGTGATCGGCCTGCCCGGTGAGCATGTGACCATCAAGAGCGGCCTGGTCTTCGTCAACGGCATTCAACTGAATGAGCCCTACATCAGTGCGCCCGGCCCATATTCCGTTGACCGGCAGTTGGGGCCTAACGAGTATTTCGTGTTAGGCGATAACCGACCAAATTCGAGCGATTCTCATACCTGGGGCCCTTTGCCCGCCCAGAACATTATAGGCAAGGCGTGGGTATCCTACTGGCCGCTGGACCGGATAGGCATTTTGCCTCACGCCAGTTACGCGGCTGCGCCGGGATCATAGGTTGCATTGAGCGGTCGGCCACCGGCCATCGGTTCAGAACCTCCGCCTGCCCGGAGCCAGACTGACCGCCACCGACTGAACGGCATGGAAATGCCATCGGAAGAACAACGCGCCACGAGCGAGAGCAGTGCCAGCCCGGCCTGGGAGCGCAAGGAGAACCGCTATGCGTCAGATTCCGCCGGCCGGGCGCTGGCGGCGATGATCGATCATACCTTGCTCAAGCCCGACGCGACCACAGCCCAGATCACCCAACTCTGCGGCGAGGCGCGCGAGTACAACTTCGCCGCCGTCTGCGTCAACCCAACCTACGTCAGGCTGGCGGCCCGGCTGCTCAAAGACTCGCCAATCAAGGTGTGTACAGTTGTCGGCTTCCCCCTCGGCGCGACTCTGGCTGAGGTCAAAGCTTATGAGGCGCAGCAGGCCATCAACGCCGGCGCGAGTGAGATCGACATGGTGATCAATATCGGCGCGCTGAAGTCAAAGGACTATGATACCGTGCTGGGCGATATAGCCGCCGTCGTCCGCGCCAGCCACGCTGCCGGTGCAGTGGTCAAGGTCATCATCGAAGCGGCTCTGCTGACAGACGAAGAGAAAGTCGTTGCCTGTCAACTGGCCGGACAGGCCGATGCGGATTATGTCAAGACATCAACCGGCTTCGGGCCGGGGGGCGCGACCGCAGCTGATGTCGCCCTGATGCGGCGCGTCGTCGGCCCCAGCATGGGTGTCAAGGCAGCCGGCGGCATTCGATCCTACGAAGACGCTCAGCGAATGATCGCCGCTGGCGCCACCCGCATCGGCACCAGCGCCAGCGTCAAAATCATGCAGGAGGCACTGCTCACATGAGCCTCTGTCCAAACTGCCATCTCGGTACACTACGCGAGACCAATACGACCTATCTGCGTGCGCTGGGGAATGATCTGGTGACCGTCCCCAACGTACTGACGTGGGTGTGTGACGTGTGTGGCGAGCGCAGCTACGATCAGGACACCATTAGCCGAATTGAGGCGCTGCTGGGGCCGGAAGCATCTTTCGACACCGATCCGCACCCGCTGACGCGGCGACGGCCTTCAGATTCGCGCGGCCGCAGCCTGCGTCATTGGACGTAGAGGCGAGGCGGCGCTATATGCCGCCGGCATCTCGCTCCGCAAACGGCGCTGACCACCGGCCGCACCTGTGACACGGTGATCGCCGCAGTTGTGGATGCCTGGAAGTGATGGGTGAGGTGAAGTACTAGAAGGAGCCGCCCTCAGCCCCGTGAGAGAATAGCGTGACCGGACCCCTGTCAAGCCTGATGGGTCGCATCGAGAGCCCGCTCGAGCGGATCCTCCTGCCTTTCCAATGGGGCATCATCGCCTTCGTGCTGGCTGCCGAGCTTATGCTACGCCCGGCTACCGTTCTGCCGGTGTTCGTCCTGGCCCTGGCTCACCCGCTCCTCTATGCCCTGATCCTGCACCATCGCTACAACCCGGTTGCCCTGAGCTTAACCGATGGGATCGTCGCCGTGGGGATTTATTACCTCACCGGCAACCTCAACGGCGAGGCCCCTGTCCTGGCTTACGGTGTGATCGGCCTGGCGGCCATTCGCTTTAGCCGCAGCCTCGCCCTGGTCATCATGGTGATGACAGGGATTGTTTTTCACACTCTCCCCATCATCATAAATGCAATCACGCCCACAATCGCCGACGTCGGCAATACGTGGATCTTATACCTCGCCACCGCGTTCATCCCGAACCACTTTGCTCAGATAGAGCGCCGTGAGCGCCGCCAGCGCCTGGCCCAAGAGCGCACCCTGGAGGACAACCTGCGCCTGCAGGAGCAGACCCACCGCTTGTTAGCCGAGCAGCAGCTTCTGGCCGACCTGAGCCGCGAGATTACCGCCGATGCTGACCTGGATCATATCTTACATGCGGTTCTCACACAGGTGCGCACGCTGATCCGCTTCCGGGGCGGTTCGATCTTTCTCGTGGACGAGGACGATCAGAGCCAGCTCTATATGGCCGCTGCCGAGCCCCCGGTGCCTAATATGACGGCCCAGCGCTTACCCATTGGCCAGGGCCTCGCCGGATGGATTGCTGCCCAGGCTGAATCACTGCTCTTAAGCGACGTTGGAGCCGACGGTAGCGTCCAGCCTGTTCCGGCTGAGATCACCCCCCAGGCCAACATCCGCTCTTACCTGGGCGTACCCTTGCTGGTACAAAGGCTGGTGATCGGCGTCTTGCAGATTGACAGCGACGAGCCCAATGGCTTCGGCCCCCAAGATCGGACGCTGTTGGAAGCCATTGCCCGGCAGGTGAGCGGGGCGGTTGAGCTGGCACGGCTGTATGAGCAGGCCCGGGGCCAGTTGCGCGATCTCAGTGCCGTGCGTGAGACTTTGCTGGATATTACGGCGAAACTGGGTCTGCCCCAGGTGCTGCGCGCCATCGCCGAACACGCCGCCGACCTGGTCTCGGCCAAAGGCAGCGCCATCTACCTGCTGGATGCCGAACGCAACGAACTAGAGATCGTCATCAGCTATGGGGTTGGTCGTGACTACAGCGGGCGGCGGGTGGCAGTGGGCGAGGGCCTGGCCGGGCGCGTGGCTGCCAGCGGACAGCCCCTGGTCGTGGAAGACTATCAGCACTGGGAGGGCCGCTCTTCAACCTTCGCCGATGTGCCCTTCACCGCTGTTGCCAGCGTGCCCCTGGAGTGGCAAGGCCAGGTGATCGGCGCGCTTAATGTGGTAGATGACATCGAACATCGCGCCTTCACCCAGGACGACGTGCGCCGTCTGATGCTGCTTGCACCCCAGGCAGCCATCGCCATCGTCAACGCGCGGCTATATGAGGAACTGCGCCAGGCCTCAGAAGAGCTAGAGCGCAAAGTGGAGGCACGCACGCGCGAACTGGCCGCCGCCAATGAACGCTTGCGCGAGGCCGACCGTCTTAAGATGCAATTCCTGGCGAATATGAGCCATGAATTGCGCACGCCGATCAATTCGATCATCGGCTACAGCGAGTTGATGCTCAGCGGCGCTTATGGCGACTTGACGGCTCGCCAGCGTGACCGACTGAACACGGTCATCCGCAACGCCCGCAACCTCCTCGACCTGATCAACGACCTCCTGGACATCTCGCGCATCGAGGTCGGCAAAGTCACCCTGGCGCGACGCAGCATCAACCTCAACCGGATCATCGAGACGACCATCCAGACCGTCGAGCCGATGGCCCGGCAGAAGGGGTTGACCATCCGGGCGATGGTGGATGAGACACTCCAACCGGTCGAAGCCGATGAGACCCGCCTCATACAGATCCTGAACAACCTGCTCTCCAACGCGATCAAGTTCACCAGCGAGGGTGGCATCACGGTTACGGCCTATCCTTATACTGCGGACGGTCAATGGGTCGCTGTCAGCGTATCTGATACCGGTATTGGCATTGCGCCGGAGCACATCCCCCTGATCTTTGAGGAGTTCCGCCAGATAGACCAGTCGGCGACACGCGAGTTCGGTGGCACCGGGCTGGGGTTGGCCATTGCTCACCGCCTGGTGGCCCTGCACGGCGGGCGCATCTGGGTGGATAGTGAACCCGGCGTCGGCAGTACCTTCACCTTCACTTTGCCAGCCCAGGCGCGCGCCGCAGCCCCAGTTCTGCCGGACGAAGTGATACGGGCTCTGGCCAGCAAGTTGGAGCCGGATAAGCACCTTATACTCGTGGTTGATGATGATCCGGCGGCACACGAATTGATGAGCGATTATCTGGAACACAGGAACGATCCCGATGATCGCACAGGCGAACGCTACCAGGTGCTCCATGCCAGCAATGGCGAAGAGGCGCTGGCCCTGGCGCAAAATCTGCATCCCTATGCTATCATTCTCGACGTGCTCATGGATGGGACAGATGGCTGGGAAGTGCTCAAGCACCTCAAAGCTGATCCGACAACCGCCTCTATCCCGGTGATTGTGGTCTCAGTTGTGGATGATCGCCCACTCGGCTTCAGCCTGGGTGCTCATGATTATCTGCTCAAACCGGTGGAGCGCCAGCAAGTGCTCGCCAGCCTGGAACGCTGCTCCAATGGGGACGAGGGACGAAAGGCAAATGATAAGGAGCACTCGTCCCTTCGGCAAGCTCAGGGCAAGCCCCTGGCGCTTCGTCGTAAGTCGTAATAAGAGGGCCGGACATGGCTGCTTCCAAAATCTTGGTGGTTGACGACGTCCCAGACAGCGTCCAATTGCTTGAGGACATCCTGGTAGCCGAGGGCTACCAGGTGATCACGGCCTATGATGGCGCTCAGGCACTCGACAAGGCATTGAGCGAGCAACCCAACGTAATCCTCCTGGATGTCATGATGCCGAAGCTGGACGGCTATGAAGTCTGCCGCCGTCTCAAGCAATCCGAAGCCATGCACTTCACACCGGTGGTGCTCATCACGATCCTGCAAGATATTGACAGCAAGATTAAGGGTCTGGAAGCTGGGGCAGATGAGTTTCTCAGCAAGCCATTCAACCGGCTCGAGTTGCTGACGCGCGTGCGTGCGCTCCTGCGCACGAACCGCTTGCACCAGGAACTGCAACGTAGTTACGAGGAACTGCGCCGGCTGGAGGGCCTGCGTGATGACCTGCTGGCGATGATCGTCCATGACCTGCGCAGCCCGCTGACGATCATCCTGGGGACGCTGGAAGTGCTGGCTGAGGATCTGCGTGACACGCTCGCCCCTGAACACACGCACGCGATTGACGTGGCCATCCGCGCGGCCCGGCGGCAGATGGACCTGATCCATGACCTGCTCGACTTGCAGCGGCTGGAGGAAGGTAAGATCCCTCTCAGCCCCCACCGCACCGACCTGAACAAGGTAATCCGATCGGCCGTGACCGAAGCCACCGTCCAGGCCGGGTGGCGCGAGGTGGCCCTGCATGTGGCCCTGCCTGCCGACCTGCCGCCGGTACGCGCCGATGCGGCGCTGGTCGAGCGCGTGCTCAACAATCTGCTCGACAATGCGCTACGTCACACACCAGCCGGGGGTCAGGTCCGGATCTCGGCCGAAGTCGTAGGAGGCGATCCTTCCTCCGCTCCACTCAAGGCGGGGAGCGAAGAAGGAATGTATGGAAGCCCCCAAGCCGAGCAACAGCAGGTCGTTGTTCGCGTGGCTGATACCGGCACAGGGGTGCCGGAGCAGCACCGCGAGGCCATCTTCGACAAATACCAGCAGGCGATGTCCAGACGCATAGGGTCCCGCGGCAGCACCGGGTTAGGGTTGGCGTTTTGCCGCATGGCGGTAGAGGCCCAGGGAGGCCGCATCTGGGTGGATAATCAGCCCGGCTGGGGCGCGGTCTTCTCCTTCACCTTGCCGCTCTTTAGCGATCAGGTGTTGGCAGCCGATGGTCAGACCACGGTGAGTGACCCGAAACTCCTGGCTGAGAGCTGAAGGGATTCCAACCCACAAATCAGCAACCCAAATTCGAGAATCGGAAGTGCGAAATATGTCAGAAGATAACGCCCCTAACCAAGAGATCAGCCCTCCGCGCGGCGTGCTGACGGCCGATTTCTTGACGGCGAGTGACCGCATCTCCGGCCAGGTGACGGTGCGCACCCGACCGCTGGCCGACCAGCTCAACGACGCCACCACCTCATTTCTGGAGTTGGAGAACGTGTACATCTCGCCCATCAACCGGCCTTCCGAAATCGGTGCGAGCTATCCGGCGGCCACACTGCGCAAGCCCGGCATCCATCTGGCCATCGTGGCGCGGGCCGAAGATGGCCTGTCACGCCGACAGACGTACGGAAGCTATCTGGGCAATGTGCCGCGCGATGTGTTCCTGGTTAGCTCCCGCTATTACATCCGAGGCCGGGTTAATCTGCCCGCCAACGCGCAATTGCGCACCTTTATGACCGCTGAGGCTGAGCACTTCCTGCAAGTCTTTGAGGCGACCGTTGTAGCCGTGGACGACCCTCAGATCGCCTTCAGTGGCGGTGCGGCCTTGGTCAACACCGAACACATCGCCGCTTTTTGCCCGGTGGAGGAGGCTGTGACCCCATGAGCGCACGCACCGTCTTGATCATTGAGGATGACGTCAATCTCCTGCGGATGCTGCAGATGATGCTGGAACGACACGGCTTCACCGTGGTCCTGGCAAACCGGCCGCAGGATGGACTGAAAAGAGCACTCGATGAGCGGCCCGACGTGACGATTGTAGACCTGATGATGCCGGAGATCAGCGGCCTGGAGATCATCCGGCGGCTGCGGGCCGACCCACGTGGGGCCGATCTGCCTATCCTGGTGCTGACGGCGCGCGCCCAGCCGCTCGACCGCCAGGCGGCCCTGGCGGCCGGAGCCGACGCCTACCTCAGCAAGCCGGTCTCCTCACGCACACTGCTATCGAAAATGGAAGAACTGGCCGGACGGGCGCGCCCTCAACCTGGCGGCACGCAACGGTTGGTTGTCTTGCTCAGTCTGCGCGGCGGAGTGGGGGTGATGACGCTGGCCGTCAACCTGGCGTTGCTGCTCCAGCGCGCCCCACGAAGAGCCTGCTTGGTGGAGCTCGACCGCTCCGGTGGTCATGCCGGCCTGCATCTCAAGCTGAACGTGACGAGCCATTGGGGGGCTTTGTTGCCGCCGGCCGAACCTCCGCCGGGCGGCGCCATGGACCTGCTCCTGCGCCACGAATCGGGGTTGCAGGTTCTGGCCGCGCCCCCCCTGCCCAACCTGAGTCAGGTCGGCGCTCAAAGCGCGGGGCTGCCGAAGAAGGTGATGCTGGACGTGCTGCGCACACTGCGCGATCACTTCAGCTTCACCATTGTAGCTGCCGGCCCGGTTCTGGACGAAGCGACCCTGGCAGCGCTGACGCAGGCCGATTCGGTGCTGCTCGTCCTCGCGCCCGAGGTAAGCTCAGCCCATACCACCGCAGCCACCCTGCGCGCCCTGGCCGGTACCCCCATAGATGCTCGCGTGAGCCTGGTAATGAATCATCCTTCACCGCTGCGGCCCTTGCCTCAGGCCGGTTTGGAGCATAACCTGGGCCGTCCTATCATGGTGAGTGTGCCTTTCGATGAGAATCAGATTCTGGCGCTGGCACGCGGTGTGCCGCTGGCACTCGGCCCAACTATCTCACCGCTGGTCAAAGCCATTCGCGATCTGGCTGTACATGCTGCCGGCTTTAAGCTTCAAACCTCAGACCTCAGAACAGGGATCGGAGGCCAGGGGGCGGGGATCGGTTCCTGATGCCGGCCCCCCTGGAAATAAGGCACCACCCTGCGCGCCGTCGGTGGCGCGATGAGTTGAACAGACACAGGTGTAGACCTGAAACAAGGCCCCTATGCCCATCTACGTGACCTCTGCCACTGAACACGCTTTGCGTCGCGAGATCGTGCGCGTGGGCAAGCTCATGTACGAACGTGGGCTGGCCGTGGCGACTGAAGGCAATATTTCGGCGCGGCTGAGCGCTGATCGCATCCTGACAACCCCCAGCGGGCTGTGCAAGGGGATGCTCGAGCCAGATCAACTTGTCGTAGTCAATCTTGAGGGTGAGCGGGTCAGCCCGGCGAGCGGGGCCAACCGGCACCTCCAGCCGACCTCGGAGATACCCATGCACCTGGAGGCGTATCGGCAACGGGCCGATATAGGCGCAGTGGTCCATGCCCATCCACCGACGGCCATCGCGCTGAGCATCGCCGGCATCTCATTAGACGAGTGTATGTTGCCGGAGATAATCGTCTTCCTGGGATTGGTGCCGACGACGGCCTATGCCACCCCCTCCAGCACCGAGAACGTGCGCGCTATCCGTGAGTTCATCAGCGGCCACGATGCGATCGTCTTGCAGCGACACGGCACGCTCACCGTAGGGCGGGACCCATGGGATGCTTTCATGAAGACGGAAATCATCGAGCACAGCGCGCGCATCGCCCTCATGGTCAGGCAACTTGGCGGCGGCCCGCCCCTGGCCGCCACAGAGGTCGAAAAGCTCCTGGCACAGCGCCAGGCGATGGGCCTGATGAAGCCAAATGACCCCGCCGAGTTCCGCGCCATCTACGGCGCACGTGACCCCAATGGGCAGCCCACGTTTACCACCAGCCCTGGTTGACGAACGCCGGTGACGCACCCCCGCTGATGTCGTCAGGGCCAAGGCCCTGAGCCGCCAAATACATCGCCAGCTTTTGCAGGCCGAGCCGGGCGCGGGTGTGCACTGTACCCTCGGCCCAACCCAGCCGAGCGGCGATCTCGCGCCGGGTAAGCCCCTGGAAATACGAAAGCTCGATAACCAGGCGCTGCTCATCGGGCAGGGTCTCCAGCGCCGCCCGCACCAGTTGGCTACGTTCCTCCACCCAGACGGTCTCCAGCACCGAGGGGGCCGGATCGCTGATGAAGTCTAATAAGTCGTCATCTTGATCCATCCCCAGGCCAATGTCTTCACAGATCTGAGGACGGGCACGCTGTTGCCGCAAGTGGCTGATACACAGATTGCGGGCGATACCGAAGAGCCAGGCAGTGAAGCTGCCACGGCCCGGCACGAAGCTCGACGCCCGGCTCCATACGCGCAGGAAGACTTCCTGCAGTAGATCTTCGCCGGTCGCGCGATCGCGGACGATCACCGAGATGAATCCGAGCAGGGCCGATGCATGGCGGTCGTACAAGGCCTCCAGCGCCGCCGGCTCACCCCTGGCAACCAGGCTCATCAACTCTTCGTCCGATGGCTCTAGGACCACCGGCGGTCGGTCGGCGGTAAATGACCAACGCCGGTCCGCTGTCGGCAGCGGGAAACGAGAATTATCTACCCGCACAGTCTTAATATAGTCCGGGCTGCTGCTCACTTTCCAGACCAATAAGCGCTCAATCCGTGCTCACTTTAGGGAGATGTGACATAGGTCATGGCTACCCGCTGCTGGCTGGTTTATAATAAGATTAGATTATTGATGGAGGTCTGCCGTGAACGCCACAGATGTCCTACGCGATGAGCACGCCGGCATCGAACGAATGCTGAACGTCGTTGAGGTCGCAGCGCGGCGGCTGCAGCAGGGGCAGCAAGTGCCGCCTGATGTATTCCGCGACGCGACTGAGTTTTTCCGCAACTTTACTGATGGCTGCCATCACGCCAAAGAGGAAGAGCGGCTATTCCCTTCGCTGGAGGAGCATGGCATCCCACGTGAGGGTGGGCCGGTGGCTGTCATGCTCAGCGAGCATGAGCAGGGCCGCGCACTCGTTCGGGCGATGACTGCTGCCATAGGCCCCTACGCCGCCGGCGACCCCCAGGGGCGCGCCGCGCTGGTGGAGAGCGCGCTAAGCTATGTCGCACTGCTGCGCCAGCACATCTTCAAGGAGAACAATATCCTGTTCTCTATGGCCGATCAGGTGCTTTCCTCGACTGAGCAGAGCCAGCTTTTCCAGGCTTTCGAGACGATTGAACGTGAGCGCACCGGCCCCGGCGAACATGAGCGCTATCACCACATGATCGAAGATTGGGAACGCAAGGTCAGCACCTGGTAGCTTCAACTATCGCAAGCAGCGTGCAGTAGGAGCGCACGGCTATGCGCCCCTATCCTTCTTTGGCGACCATTGTGATCTCAGGTACAATGGTGCCTGTATGGACAAGATCGTTGTTGAGCATCTCGACTTCTACTATGGCTCCAAACAGGCTCTCTACGACGTGTCTATCCGCATCCAGGAGCGGCTGATCACCGCGCTGATCGGCCCGTCGGGCTGCGGCAAGTCCACCTTCCTGCGCTGCCTCAATCGTATGAACGACACGATTCCCGGCACCCGCGTCGAGGGTCGGGTTTGGCTCGACGGAGAGGATATCTATCGTCCAGGCATGGACGTTGTTGATCTCCGGCGGCGGGTCGGCATGGTCTTCCAGCGGCCCAACCCCTTTCCCCAGTCCATCTACGACAACGTCGCCTTCGGCCCGCGCATCCTCGGCCTAGACGGGCACCTCAGTCTCGACGATATCGTCGAGCAGTCGCTCCGGGGCGCAGCGCTTTGGGACGAGGTCAAAGACCGGCTACGTGCACCTGCGCTCAGCCTGTCGGGTGGGCAGCAACAGCGACTATGCATAGCCCGTGTGCTCGCCGTCGAGCCGGAGGTCATCCTGATGGATGAGCCCGCCTCGGCGCTCGACCCGATTGCGACGCTCAAGATCGAAGACCTGATGCAGGAACTGAAGACGAAATACACCATCATCATCGTCACCCATAATATGCAACAGGCGGCGCGGGTATCGGACAAGACCGGCCTGTTCTGGCTGGGCGAACTGGTCGAGTACGACGATACGAGCAAGATTTTCACCCGCCCCGCGCAGCAGCGCACCGAGGACTACATTACCGGGCGATTCGGCTGAAGTAGCCCAAATGTCCCAGTGACGCCAATCCCTGTTGCTCCATATAATCATCAATAGCGTTCAAACCGTTCCAGATCGTTTCACAGGGCAGTATCATGTCGCGCACGGTGTTGCCAGGCGGTACGAATTCGCCAGGGTTGGGCTCAAGGCCTGATTCTGACAAACGGCGGGAAGACCATCACCCCTTTTGGCTTCTCCGCCTACACCTGTCACACCTATGAACTGAGGCCATCCCAGCCCATGCACACTCCCCGCATCTTGTTCGTTGGAGATCCACAGCGAAGCACAGGTCAGCCCAGGGTTAACCTAGCGGGGGACAATGGTCGCCAGCGGCCGCAAGCCGACCCGCCGCAAACGAGGGCGAGTCCGGCTGCGCTGGTCGAAACCGCCGCGAGCCGCAGCGAGTTACTGGGGAAGCTGGACGGGCCGCCTTACGACCTGGTACTGGCGGATAGCCCGCACGACCTGAGCCCGGCGGAGATCGAGCAGCTCGTTGGCGAGCACTGGCCCGGCATACCCGTGATTTCGCTCTGTAACGGTGAAGAGGCGCGCCGCCGCGCTGACCAGATGCACCTGATCGGTGAGGTCAGCCGCGATATTGCGCTTGTGCTGGATCTCGACGATCTACTGACCACCGTCGCGCGTCGCATCAAACAGACGCTCGGTTACTACAATGTCGCTATCGGCTTGATCGAAGGCGGCATGATACGGATATTAAACACGGATGCCCAGGATCAATCCGTGCCACCGCTCACCGGCGTTATCGGCCGGGTGGCCGCAACCGGCCAGCCCCTGCTTGTGCCCGACGTCACCGCCGGCCCGGTGTTGGAGCCGGCCTACCGCCTGGACCTGCCCCTTGTCCGGGCCGAACTGGCCGTTCCCATCCTGGTCCGCGACCAGCCCGTTGGCGTCTTGGCCGCGCAAAGCGACCGTGTCGGCGGGTTCGACGCGGCCGATCTCCAGATCATGCAGACGCTCGCCGGCCAATTGGCAGCGGCGATTCAAAATGCCCGCCTGTTACGCGAGCGCGAGCGGCGTCTGCACGAACTGGCCGTGCTGACGGCAGCCAGCGAAGCCCTGACCCGCGCCCCTGACGCCGATGGGGCCATAGCCCATGTCGCCGAAGTCATGGTCCATCTGCTCAAGGTCAACGCCTGCGCCATTTCAGCCTATGACGAGACCTCCGGCACGGTGACGACGCTGGTGCAGCATGGCGATCGGCTTTCCCTCAGTGACCTCAATCTTGTTTATCAGCTACATGAGTACCCGGCGACGGCCGAGTGCCTGCGCAGCGGGGAACCCCTTATCGTCCATGCCGACGATGCGGCCGAGGACCTGGCCGAGCAGGCTCTGCTACGCAGGTTGGGGGCCAGGACCCTCCTGGCAGTGCCGTTGACGGTCAGAGGGCAAACCATCGGCCTGGTTGAGCTTTTCGACCTCAACATGCGCCAGTTCCAACCCTATGAGATCTCGCTGTGCCAGCATCTGGCCGTCCAGGCGGGGGTGGCGCTGGATAACACCCGGCTGTATCAGCAGATGTCGCGGCACGCCGAGGAAGTCGGTGCACTGCTGACCTCGGCAGCCGTCATTACATCGGGCTATACGCTCAACGAACGGCTGGAGGCCATCGCCCGGCAGGCGACTGATCTGGTGGCCGCTGAGGGCTGCACCATTTATCTGCTGGATGAGGATCGCACCTGGCTACACCCGTTGGTGGCGCTGGAGGACTATGCCGAGGAGGTGTTGGCAACCCCACTGCGCGTGGGCGAGGGCATCACCGGCTTCGTGGCCCGCTCCGGTGTCGGTGAGATCGTCAATGATGTCCTAAGTGACCCCCGTGCTTATCAGATCCCGGGCACACCCAGGGAGAAGGAATGCCTGATCGCCGTGCCCCTGGTCGTTCAGGGCACGACCATCGGCGTGATGACGTTGGTGCGCAAGGGCAAGCGCGGTTTTGTCCCCCATGATCTGGACCTGCTCACCAGCCTGGCGCATCACGCCGCCATGGGTATCAGGAATGCCCGCCTGCTGGAGGAGGCCCGCCATCAGGCCCAGAAGCTGCAGGCGCTTTACACGGTTGCTGCCACCGCCGGGCACAGCCTGGAGCTGGATGAGATGCTGGAGGCCGTCCTGGCCGAAGTGTTGAGCGCCACCGGCCTTCAGGCAGCCTCTGTCCATCTGGTCGAGGAGGATGGATGGTTGCGCCTGGCAGCCCAGCAGGGGCTGCCACTGCCCATGATCGAGAATTGGGCCGGTGTGCGCCTGAGTGAAGGCACCATAGGGCAGGTCGCCGAGACAGGCGAGGTACGGATCAACACCTGGCGACACTCACCGGAGGCTGCGGGCAGCTCCGACACCACACCGCCTGCTACTGAGATCACCCTCATCGCGCTGCCGCTCTCGGCCAAAGAGCCGGCCCTGAGCGGAGTGAAAGCCCGGGCCGTAGGTGTGCTCGGTGTAGCCGGCTATGGCCGGCTCATCCCGACCACCGAGCAGATGCAGCTATTGGGTGCGATTGCCCAGCAGATCGCCGTCGCCATCGAGAACACCCGGCTTTATCAGGCGTTGCGCCAGCGGGCCGAGAGCCTGGAACGGGCCTACGCCGAGTTAGCCGAGGCTGACCGGCTGAAGGATGAACTGATCCAGAATGTGTCACATGAACTGCGCACGCCGTTGACCTTCGTCAAAGGGTACGCCGACCTGCTCGCTAACGGAGACCTGGGACCGCTGGCGCCGGAGCAGCTCGAAGCTGTGCAAATCATCACCCGCAAGGCCAATGTGCTGACGCGGCTGGTGGGCAATATCGTCTCGCTCCATGCTATCGAGCCCACCTCGCTGATGATCCAGGTGACTAGCGCCGTGGAAATGGCCGAACTGGCCATCGCCAATCTCACCGCCGAAGTCAACCTGGATCAGGTCGGCATCACCGTGGTGCGCGACTTCGCATCGGCTGTGCCTATGGTCTGGGCCGACCCGGACCGGCTGGTCGAGGTCTTCGAGAACCTGATTAGCAACGCCATCAAGTTCTCGCCCAATGGCGGGCAGGTCACCATCCGCATCCGGCCTGAGGGCGATGTGGTCGTCGTGGCCGTCTCCGACACCGGCATCGGCATCCCACCGGACAAGTTGTCACGCGTATTCGAACGTTTTTACCAGGTAGATGGAACGACGACACGTCGCTTTGGCGGTGTGGGGCTGGGGTTGGCCTTGTGCAAGCAGATCGTTGAAGCACACGGCAGCCGCATCTTTGCCGAGAGCGAAGAAGGAAGAGGCACGACCTTCTGGTTCACGCTGAGGTCAGCCGTCAATGGCCAGTAACGGCCCTGGCTGGGGCAGACCGCCTTGCTACCTGGTGCCTATTGCTCGAATCGCCGGCAAGAGATCGCAACTAAGCGTGGCCTTGCTGACGAAACCATCGGCCCCATATCTCCGCGCCGCTTCACGGTAGGCCTCTCCGTCCAGGAGGGACAGGATGATGATAGCCGTGCCCGGCAGTGCGGCTTTAAGGCGGCGCGTCCCGGTTAACCCATCTATTCCCGGCAGGCTGATATCCATCAGCACCAGATCGGGCGTAGAGCCCGATCGGGCATACAATACTGCTTCCTCTACCGTGTGCGCCAGCCCCACTATCTGCAGGCCGGGCTGCGCTTCCAGGTAACCGGCCAGGGCGCGTAGAAAACCGCTGCTACCATCTACAAGAAGCAATTTTATATGACTGCCTACTACTTTATCCCTGATGAGGCCGATTTGGCTATCAGCAGATATACTGAGTTCCGTGGGTAGTAGGCAGTAGGCGGCAGGCAACTACTCGTCTGATGCTGCCAACCCGGCCCGAATGGCATAGCGGATCAGGCCGGCGCGGTTGTGGATATTGAGCTTATCCATCAGGTTGGCGCGATGGGTCTCGACGGTCTTGACACTGAGGTGGAGCTGTTGGGCGATCTGCTTGCTGGTATGGCCCTCGGCCACCAACTGCAGAACCTCGCGCTCGCGCGGTGTCAGCATCTCGTGGGGGGCGCGCCGACCCTCCGCCTCGGTCCGGCGCACATAGTCAGCGATCACTGTCTTGGAGATGCGGGGGCTGAGGTAGGCCTCGCCCTGATAGACCGCTGCGATGGCGGCTACCAGTTCCTCGGTGGCCGAATCCTTCAGTAGATAGCCCGATGCACCCGAACGCAGCACCTGGAGCACATACTCCTCATTGGCATGCATAGATAGGATGAGCACCTGCACATCCGGGTAGTGGCGTTTGATGCGATCGGTGGCTTCCAGCCCATTGAGTCCCGGCATGTTAATATCCATGACGACAACGTGAGGATGGACGTCCTCTGTCAGTTTGATCGCTTCGCGTCCGTCAGCCGCCTCTCCGACGACCTCAATGTTGGGATAGCCCTCCAGGAGCGCCCGCAGCCCCTTACGCACCAATGTATGATCTTCCGCTAGAATAATGCGAATCCTGTTCATATCGCCAGCCACCAGCGGCCAACCGTCAGTCGTCCGCCTGATGACTGACGAGCGCTGGCTGAATAGGGAGCTGAATCTGAATTCTCGTTCCTTCCCCCGCTTGCGACCGAATCTGGAAGCTGCCACCGAGAAGCTCAACCCGTTCGCGCAGGCCCAACAAGCCCAGGCTATCGCCGGCCCGGGCGCGGCGCAGCGCCCGGTTTACATCAAAGCCCACACCATCGTCGGTGATGGTCAGGGCAACGCTGTCGCGCCCACGCTCCCGTTCCAGGCAAACGGAGACGTTGCGGGCGCTGGCGTGCCGGGCGATGTTAGTTAACGCTTCCTGCGCGGCGCGGTAACACACGGTCTCTATTTCAGCCGGCAGGCGCTCGTCCAGACCGATTTCCTCAAAACGGCTCCGCATGCCGGTGCGCTCAGCATGACGGTCAATATACCAACGCAGCGCCGGTACCAACCCCAGGTCATCCAGCATGGAGGGGCGCAACTCGACCGACATGCGGCGCACCTCTTCCAGCGCATTCTGGCTTAACGTTTGGGCGTCCTCGATGGCGCGCTTGACGGCCTCATTCGGCTGGGGCAATAACTGCGTCATCATGCCCAGATCAAGCGCGATGGCTGTAAGCGCCTGGCCGATCTCATCGTGCAACTCGCGCGCCAAACGGCGGCGCTCTTCCTCCTGCGCCTGGACGATCTGGGCCGACAAGACACGGAGTTGCTCACGACTATCCGTGATGGCAGCGAACAGGCGGGCATTCTCGATAGCCACAGCCGCCTGGTTAGCCATGGCTTGCAGCAGTGACAGGTCAGCCTCGGAGAAGATCGGTTCGCTGAACGTATCCAGATTCAGGCAACCGATGATCTGCCCCTGTGCCGCCAGGGGAACACAGACCTGGCTGACCAGCAGCGGCAGGGATAGGTCAGGCGATCCCTGTGCTCGCCCCAAAGCGCTCCACAACCGCAATATCTCGGGGCCGGTCGTGGCAAAGTACGGCTCGAATTCGGCGGCGGACGTCAGGCGCAGCGGTGTGCCACTGGCGTACACCGCGCCGATAGTCGCCTCACCGGGGCGCAACTGATAATGGTCGGTCAACTGCTCACCCCACCCCCTCTCTCCAAGCTTAGGAAGAGAGGCAAGCGGTGAGGGATTATAGCCATGCACACCAGCCAATTCGAGTGCATCGTTGAGCGGGTTATATAGCCATAGCATCCCCCTGGCAGCCGGTGCGATGGCAGCGACTGCTTGGGTGAGCACGATCTCATACAGCCGGTCCGGTTCGAGCGTCAGTGTGAGCGACCGCGACAGGTCGAGCAGAGCCGCCAATTCGAGGTTACGATGGGCCAGTTCAGCAGCACGCTGCCCAATCTCGTGAAACAGCCGGGCATTCTCAATGGCGACGGCCAGTTGCCCTGCCAATGCCATTAGCAACTGCTCGTGATGCTCGCTGTAGGCATTCAGCGCGATGCTCTCCAGTTTGATCGCGCCCACAGCCCACTTACCGATGTGCAGCGGCACACACAAGATAGAGCGGATGTCCGGCCGCTGGGCCATATAAGGCGGGTCGCTCTGATCACGCACGTCGCCCAAGCGCACCGGCTGGTTATGTTGAGCTACCCAGCCACTGATACCCTCGCCCAGGGTGCGATGTGACACCGATTCCGCAGTCAGCATCTGCGCATCCGGATGTCGCTCTCGGACCAGGAAGGGGATAAGCTCACCTGTGGCCTCTTCAATGAGAAACACTTCAGCATACTCATAGGGCAGCAACCGTTCGAGCACCTGGGTCAGCGCATCGGCCAGCCGGTCAAGTTGCAGGCTCTGGCTCAGCGCCATTGTAGCCTCATGGAGCAAAGCCAGTTCGTCCAGGCGGCGCTGGCGCTCCTCCTGGCTTGCCTCCAGTGCGGCAACCATGCGGTTAAAGCTATCCGCCAGCCCCCCGAGTTCATCGTCCGCCGGTGATGGCAGGCGAACGGTCAGATCGCCGTTGGCGACGGCTCGCGCTGCGCGGTTCAATTCCCGTAAAGGGGTTTCGACAGTCCGACTGAAGAGAATGCCACTGCCAATAGCGACCAGGCTGGCAGCAATGATGAGCGCCAGGTCAGAGAGAGGATGGTCCGGCTCCACCAGGAATTCGTAGCCGGGAAACAGGAAGAACGGTACGCTGATGAGCAGGATGAGCGCGATCAGCCGTTTGCGAATGGTCCAGCGATACCTGTTTCCCGGCCCCTTCATCTACCGACAAACTCATAGGAACCCCGACGGTTCCAATGAATTCCTGCGACCCCCCCTGAGTAGTTTGTCACACCCGCCCCAACATGATCGCTTTCTTGACCTCGCCAATAGCCTGAGTCACTTTGATGTCACGTGGGCAGGCATCGGTGCAGTTATAGATAGTGCGGCAACGCCAGACGCCATCGGCCTCATTCAGAATAGCCAGGCGCTGCGCCGCGCCCCGATCACGGCTGTCAAAGATGAAACGATGGGCCTGCACGATGGCCGCCGGGCCAACATACTGGCCTCTGGCCCAGAACGACGGACACGCCGTGGTGCAGGCAGCGCATAGGATACACTTGGTCGTATCGTCGTAGCGCTCGCGTTCCTCCGGGCTTTGCAGGCGCTCGCGCTCCGGCGGCGGCTCGTCGTTGATCAGGTAGGGGAGGATAGCCCGATAGTGGGCGAAGAACGGCTCCATGTCCACCACCAGGTCCTTGATGACCGGCAGGCCCAGGATGGGTTCAACCTGAATATGATCCCCCAGGTCGCGGACAAGCACCTTACACGCCAGCCGGTTGCGCCCGTTGATGCGCATGGCGTCCGAGCCGCAGATGCCGTGAGCGCATGAGCGGCGCAAGGTCAGGGTACCATCATGATACCACTTCACGGTGTGAAGCACATCGAGGATGCGTTCGGCCGGGTCGGCCTCGATCTCGTACTCGCCCCACCAGGGCTCTTTGTCTTTCTCCGGGTTAAAGCGTTTGATACGAAGATGAACTTGCATGATTTCTCCTGGTGTGATTGCGTTTCACGTTTTAGTAAACTCTCTCCTTCGGCTGCCACTGCGTGATGGTCACCGGCTTGTACTTCAGGACGATCTCACCATTCTTGCGATAGGCCAGGCTATGCTTAAGCCAATTCACGTCATCGCGCTTGGGGAAGTCTTCGCGCCAGTGCGCACCCCGGCTCTCGGTGCGAGCCAGTGCCGCTGTCGTCGTGACCTCCGCCAGGTCGAGCAGGCTGCCCAGTTCAAACGCTTCCAGGATTTCCGTATTGAAGCGCCGGCCCCGGTCATCAATGTGCAGGTGCCGATAGCGCTCCTGCAATTCCTTGATCGCATCCAGCGCTGTCTCCAGACCGGCGTTCTCGCGGAAGACGCTGACGTGGTCCATCATGGTCTGCTGGAGCGCGCTGCGGATATCGGCAGCCCGTTCCTTGCCGCTACTACCGCGCAGGCGCTCCAATTCCGCCAGCGCCCAGCCCTCCGGCTCCTTCGGCAGCGGGGCCAGGTCGGTCTGCTGGCAGAACTCGGCCATAGCCCGGCCTCCGCGTCGGCCAAACACAACCAGGTCCACCAGCGAGTTGGTCCCCAGCCGGTTAGCCCCATGCACCGAGACGCAGGCGCACTCGCCAGCCGCGTAGAAACCGACCAGCGGTGTATTGCGCTCGTCCACAACAACCTGGGCGTTCAGGTCGGTGGGGATGCCTCCCATGGCGTAGTGGGCTGTGGGTTGCACCGGCATCGGGTCCTTCGCCGGGTCAATCCCCCAGTAGGTGCGCACGAAGTCAGCGATGTCGGCCAGCGATTTCTCGATCCTCTCTTTGGGCAAATGGGTCGCGTCCAGATAGACGTAATCCTTGCCGTTGATGCCCCGCCCGGCGCGGATCTCCAGGTAGATCGCCCGCGAGCACACGTCACGGCTGGCCAGGTCCTTCAGCGTCGGCGCGTAGCGCTCCATAAAGCGCTCGCCCTCGTTATTGCGGAACACCCCGCCTTCACCGCGAATCGCCTCAGTCAGCAGGATGCCCAGCCGGTACATGCCGGTGGGGTGAAACTGGTAGAATTCCATGTCCTCCAGCGGAATACCTCGCCGGTAGGGAATGGCGAAGCCTTCACCGGTGAGCGAATGGGCATTTGAGGTGATCTTCCACATCTTGCCACAGCCGCCGGTGGCGAACAGCACCGCTTTGCTGTGGAAGACGTGCAACTCGCCCGTGTCAATACACACGGCCACCACGCCCCGACAGATGTTATCCTCTACGATCAGGTCGAGCACAAAGTACTCATCGTAGAAGGTGACGTTGTTCTTAATACACTGCTGGTACAGCGTTTGCATGATCATATGGCCGGTGCGGTCAGCCGCGTAGCAAGCCCGTTTGACCGGTGCTTCGCCGAAGTTACGGGTGTGGCCGCCGAAGCGGCGTTGATCGATCCGGCCATCGGCTGTGCGATTGAAGGGCAGACCCATGTGCTCCAGCTCGATCACATTCTCGATAGCTTCGCGGGCCAGCACCTCGACCGCATCCTGGTCGGCCAGATAATCGCTGCCTTTGACCGTGTCAAAGGCGTGCCACTCCCAGTGGTCCTCCTCGACGTTGCCGAGGGCCGCGCCGATGCCGCCCTGGGCAGTGCCGGTATGCGAACGGGTCGGGTAAAGCTTGCTGATGACGGCGGTCTTGACCTGGCGCGAGGCATGCAGCGCAGCCATCAGACCGGCGCCACCTGCGCCGACAACAATGGCATCATACGTATGGACTTGCATCGTTCTCACCTCACGGTCGGCGGACACCGCCGATGAGGGCGGCGCTGCCGATAAGCAAGATCAACGCGCCCCCGACGACCATGACGTTTTTGATGGCGCGATTCCAGCCGGGATGGTGCACGTAATCGTCTACGACGTAGCGCAGGCCGTTCAGGCCGTGGATGAAGGCAAAGCCCAGCAGAGCCGCGTCGTAGATGCGCCAGCCCAGTATCGCCCAGCGCAGGGCCACGAAGTCCAGGCCAATGGTGTGCACATTGTTAATGATGTGCATGATCGCCAGGTGGCCGAAAGCCAGCGGGACCAGCAGGACCCCTGACAGGCGCATGAAGATCCAGGCGTAGAGTTCGAGTTTAGCGCGCGGCTGTGGAACGGCGCGAGTATAAGTCGCCATTGTTACCTTCCCAGGATGCTCTTCTGAAGGATGGTATTCCCCATGATAATTGCGGCGGGGATAAACAGGACCAGGAATATGCCCAACACCCAATGGGCGGCGCGTTCCTGATAGTGCATCCATTCGGGCTTTAGATCAAAGACAGCAATACGCACCCCATTCAGCCCATGGTAAATCACGCAGGCCACCAGGATGATCTCGCCGATGCCGAAAAACCAGCTACGATACAGATCAATGGCATGGCTATACAATTGTGGTGCGAAGTAGACCGTCGCGGTATCGAGGATGTGAAGCGTAAGAAACAGGAGCGTCCCCAGGCCGCTGACGCGGTGGAGCAGCCAGGCCCACTGTCCCTCGCGGCCCCGATAGCGCAGCCCCTCGGTGAGGGTCGTCACCAAAGTCGTCATAATCAGTCTCCTTTCATCCGGTCAGGGGATTATAATCACAAGGGAGGGGAAGAGCAAGTGCCCTCCCCCTTCCCCTTTCGCCTGGAATGGGCTATAATCATAGAGAATCACGCTGGTCGCGTGACTGGAACTGGAGCGAAAATCGCAACGTATGCCACCCATCTTCCCGTTCACTGCCATTGTCGGCCAGGACCGCATGAAGCGGGCACTAGTGCTCAACGCCGTCAACCCCCGCATCGGCGGGGTGCTCATCCGCGGCGAACGCGGCACGGCCAAGTCCACGGCCGCCCGCGCCCTGGCCGCCCTCTTGCCGGAGATCGAGGTCGTCGCCGATTGTCCCTTCGGCTGTGACCCCCACCAGCCGGCGCTGCTGTGCACCAACTGCAAGGAACGCACCGAACGCGGTGAGACCCTGCCCGTCGCCAGCCGCCGCACCCGTCTGGTGGACCTGCCAGTCAGCGCCACCGAGGACCGCGTCGTCGGCACACTCGACATCGAACTCGCCATTCAGAAAGGAGAGCGCCACTTCGAGCCGGGCGTGCTGGCCGCGGCTAATCGCGGCATCCTCTACGTGGACGAGGTCAATCTGCTCGATGACCATGTCGTGGACCTGCTGCTCGACTCCGCCGCCATGGGCATCAACGTCGTCGAGCGCGAAGGCATCTCCTTCACCCATCCCGCCCGCTTCATTCTCGTCGGCACGATGAACCCGGAAGAGGGCGACCTGCGGCCGCAGCTCCTCGACCGCTTCGCCCTATGTGTGGATATTCGCGGCCTACCCAATCCCGCCGACCGCATGGCCATCCTTGAACGCAACATCGCCTTCGAAGCCGACCCGGAGGGCTTCCGCGCCGAGTGGGAACCCCGCGAAGAGGAGCTATCCCGCGAGATCGCCCGGGCACGTGAACTGGTTGACCATGTGCAGTATAGTCGCCAGGAGCTGGCCATCATCGCCAGGCTGACCAGCAGTCTGCGGGTGGATGGCCACCGCGCCGATCTGGTCATTCTGAAGGCCGCCCGCGCCCATGCCGCCTTCCAGGGCCGTGACCATGTCAATGACGAAGACATCCTGCTGGCCGCCGAACTGGCCCTACCCCACCGGCTGAAGCGCCAGCCTTTCCAGGAGGCCGAGGTCAGCCTTCATGACCTGCAAGACCGATTGGAGCAGGCCCGCAACCAGTGGCAAAGCGACGAGGGAGAGCCACAGCCGCGGCAGAACGAGACCGCAGGCGGCGAAAAAAAAAAGAGCCTAAGCTCATCCGATTCTGAGACCACCAACGTCGGCCAGCCCGAACCGGCCCTGCAACATATTCCACAAGAACGACAGGACGCCCAGTGGTGGGAGGGTGGCCAACCCGTCGCCGTCGGTGAGACCTTTCGCTCGCGTCGCCTCGACACGCCGCTCGACCGCTTGACGCGCTCGACCGGCGGCAAACGCAGCCGCACCCGCACCGATCGTAAGCGCGGCCGCTATGTGCAAAGTCGCCCGGCCGACGGCAAGACCGACGATGTGGCCTTCGACGCCACGCTGCGGGCCGCCGCCCCCTATCAGATCCAGCGCCAGCACCGCGATGTGGCCTTCGCCGTCGAGCCACAGGACCTTCAGCGCAAGATACGTGTCAAGCGAGCGGCCAACCTGATCCTGTTCGTCGTGGATGCAAGCTGGTCCATGGCCGTCGCCGAACGCATGTCGGCCACCAAGGGCGCGATCATGTCGCTCCTCACCGATGCTTACCAGCGCCGTGACCGGGTGGGGCTGGTCGTCTTCCAGAAGAATGACGCCAAACTGATTCTGCCACCCACCTCCAGCGTCCGGCTAGCCCAGCGCGCCCTGGCCGATATTCCGGTGGGCGGCAAGACCCCCCTCTCCAGCGGGCTGCTGCTGGCCCATAAGGTCTTCGTCCAGGAGCAGCGCTTACACCCGGACGTGATGCCGCTGATGATCCTGCTCACCGACGGCGCTGGCAACGTCTCGATGACCGATCTCCCCCCTCAGGAGGAGGCCCATCGCATGGCCGATCTGCTGCATGAGAGCGGTATCCGCTCGGTGGTGATCAACATGGAGCACGCCGCCTTCGACCAGGGCCTGGCGCGGGCGCTGGCCGAACGGCTGGCTGGCCCCTGTTACACCCTGCGCGAACTCAAGGCCGAGGCGCTCTATCAGACGGTGCGCCAGGAACTGCAGGAAGTATAGAACGCCGGGCAGGCCAGAAGACCGGCTCATGAGTCCACTTGCCTTGCCCCCCATTTTGCGCTACACTTCATACTGACTGATCGGAGTCGGTTGTGTATCTGGGAATTGAGCGCCTGTCGCTCCACGAGAACAGGCCCTATCGCTATCGCGTGTATGACGAGACCGGCAGGCTCTTGTGGATCGGTGACCGGGAGGAGCCCTGGCGTATCTATCATACGCGCCGCATCCACTTCCGGACGCCGACCGGCGAGCCCGTAGCTCGTCTGGAGCCACCCCCTGACTTGCCCTGGGTCGAAAGCACAACCTATCAACTGCTCAGACCCAGTGCCGACCCCCCCTCATGGGTTCCCCTGGCAACCATTGTCCAGCGCTACACTTTCCTGGATGACCTGCTGCTGCACCTGCCCGGCTACCGGCTGGAGTTCGGCGGCCATACATACATCGCGCAGGGCAGTCGCTATGGCTCCCATCTGTACGAGATTCTTGAGGACGAACCGTCGGCGGGCGGCATGACGGGCCTGAGTGAACAGCCAGGCACCTCCGTGCCTCAGATGCGCTTACGCCGTATTCTGCGTGCGGCGGCAGTAGTATCGGCTGCTCTGGTTGAACGAGCCTACCAGGAGAGACTGCCGCCTGGGGAAGTCACTCATCCCATTCAAGGGTTTTCTTACCGGGTTGAACTGCGCTCATGGGGACTGCGACGGCACCCCCTCCTGATCGCGGCGCTGGTATCGCTGGTAGATATGGAGATGGCCGAGTCGCCCCAGTTCAGACCTTAGGACGGTCCATGACCTCGCCTTTCCACCCCGGCGGCGGGCCGGCATCCAGCGCCTGCTGCAATGCCTTCACAAACCTCTCGTAGTCGGGCAGCGCATTGAAGGCTGCCACGTCCGCAACAGATGCCTTCAGAGAGATGTAAGTGAACGGGTCAAAATACACACCGTACTCGTCCAGGACCGCCACCGCATACGGCGCCCGGTCAATGATCTCTTCCAGCGTTGTCTTCTCGGTGATCGTCAGGCGTTCGGCCATGTGGCTCTCAGCTTTCAGCAATCAGTTCTCGGCAGCTTTTCACCTTATTATACCCACGAGTCGCAGCGTCAAGCAAATTGACGACCAAACCGGCTCGTATTAGCACAGCCGGTGCAAACGTGAAGTGCAGAACGTAATGTCTTACGCCTTGCATGAGCGTCCCATAACCTTTGCCTGCCAACAAGGAATCTGACCTGCTGTGGTTCCTCGCCCGCCACCCGCGCCAGCTATTCAGCCGTAGCCAGCTACTTGACCAGGTGTGGGGCTATGAGTATTATGGCGATGCCGGTACCGTGACGGTCCATGTGCGCCGGCTGCACGAGCAGTATGAAACGTCAAAGGACAGGCGTCAAATGTCACTGCCAGCAGATGTTTCGTGAGAGATGACGCCTGACGCATAGAAAGGAGCAGCATGACACAGCGTGAAACCTACACCATTAAGATCGGTAACCTGACCCGCCACCTGCCGCTGTTTGAGGTGGCCCCCGGCGTGCGCATCGCCATCCTCAACATCCTGGGGGATACCGAGCTGGTTCAGGCTGCTGCCCGCGAACTCTCGACCCGGCTGATGGGTGTGGGCGCCGATGTCCTGGTCACAGCCGAGGCCAAGAGCATCCCGCTCATCTACGAACTCTCGGCGCAGATGGGGCTGCCTTACATCGTCCTGCGCAAAGAGTACAAGCCCTACATGGGCGACGCGCTGCGGGCCGAGACGCTCTCCATCACCACCGGCAAGCCACAGACGCTCTACCTGGACGAGAAAGACCGCGATCTCATCCGCGGCAAGCGGGTGATCTTGGTGGACGACGTGATTAGCACCGGCAGCACGCTGCAGGCCATGCGCCTGCTGGTGGAGAAAGCCGGTGGGACCTGCGTCGCTCAGGCCGCCATCCTGACCGAGGGCGAACGCGCCAGATGGCAGGACATTATCGCGCTGGGGCATCTGCCGGTGTTCACGACCTGACCCCCGGCCCCCTTCCCTATCATTGACGATCTATTTGCCGCTTATCCACGGCTCACCCTGGATGATGTCAAAGCCTGCCTGGCCTATGCCCAGGCGATTGTAACAGGTGAGGATATCTTCCCAACGCCGCCAGAGCAGCCGCGCATCTTCCATCCTACTCAGCGTATTCTCATCACCAATGACCGCGATTTGGGCAACCCGATCTTCCGCCGGCAGATCCTGCTCCATGACATTGTCCGCCATGATGAGCGGACCTACAAGCAACACTGAGCGCCCTGGTCCGACACGGCCAGAGGAGTTACCCCAGCCGTTCTTCCAGGTACGACTTTAACGCTATAGCATTGTTGTGCTCGGTATCTCGGGCGCTATAGAGCAGCGTGACATTGCCCCGGCGCGCTGCCTCCACAAGCGGTCGCCAGGCTTCGGGCTTGCTGTCCAGTTCGGCAAAGTAGCGACGCCGGAACTCCTCCCAGCGCTCCGGGTCATGGCCGAACCAGCGGCGCAGGTCATCGCTGGGCGCTACATCTTTCAGCCAGGCGTCCATGGGCAAGACCTCTTTCTTCACACCCCGAGGCCACAGCCGCTCGACCAGGAAGCGGCGGCCATCATCGGGCTGGGGTGGCTCGTAGACGCGCTGTATCCGGATCATATCTCAGCCCTTGTAAGTCAACACCCGGCCCCAGAGGCTTTTCGTGCCCCAGATGCCCGACCGCAGACATTCAAGCTGGACAATCTGGCTATGGTCCACGAAGAGGTTCACCTCTGGACCGTAGTTCTTGATATACCATGCGAAGACCTCGGGGTCGGCGGCCTCGAACATCACCTTCTCCAGGCCCAACGCGTTAATGATCCTGGCCACCGCATCGGTACGCCATACGCGGACGTTTTCGGTAACACCTTCCGACTCGATCATGATCATGGTTGCCCCGGCCTCGAGAAAACGCCTGGCCTGCGCAATCGCCCATTCCGGATCGCGTGTCCCCTCGGCCTCCAATTCGGCGACGGCGGTAGCTCCACCGGCCCCAAACTGAATCCCGACCTCAGGCTTGGCCTTCAGGCCGGCCTGCTGCACCTTCTCGACCAGGCGCAACAGATCGTCTGCCGGCATCGTGATGAAGCCACTGGAGATCTCGATAATGTCAAAGCCCAATTCCTTGCACTCCTGGATGTAACGGTCAATGGCCTCCGACCCCTGGGTCAGGACATGCTCGATGAAGCCCCCGGTGGAGACCAGAACATTGTGATCATGGCACAGATCGATCAGTTCCTTGACAGCCTGATACGGCATCAGGCTGAAAGAGCCGCCCGCAAACTTCAACGTGTCCACATAGGCCCCCATCGTCTCCAGAATATCTTGCAGGTAGCGCTTGCCCATAGGAGTGTAGTAGGGCCCCCGGATCTCGGTCACACCGCGCGACCGCGGTTTGGGCTGGCGTTCATTGAGTCTCAGGAAAGCGAACGCCCGGTCGTTTGCTTTAGTTTCAGATTGAGCCATCCTTACATTCTCCTCTTTGTTATCTCCTAATCTTGCTCAGCAACTGCGTGAGATCGCTCACCTGAATCGCGTCCAGGTTAGCGACAGCTTCAACGATCTCGCGGCGCAAGCCGGCGTCGGTGTATGGCTGGCTGAGCCGCTCGAACTTCTCGACCAGCGTATCCCACCGCATCGGGCGCGTGATATAGCCCTCGAAGTCATCCTTCTCTTTGGCCAGGACACGGCCATCGCGGAGCCAGATGGTGATGCGGCAGGGCATTTCGCCGGGGAACCGCTGGCTGTAAGCGGCCACCGGCCGCACCGAGACCTGCCGCAACAGGCTCTGAACGTCCTGGCGTTGGATGCGTTCCGGCAGGTACTGCTCGGGCATGAGCCGGCCATCCAGCAGGGCGACGGCCACCATGTAGGGCAGGCTATGGTCAGCTTCCTCTTTGGTCGCGACTAGCGTCTTATCGCCCTCCTCACCCCCGCCGATAATGTGATAGGCCACGTCAAACGTGTCGATCTCAATCCGCGTAATGTCATCAGCGCTGAACCCATATTCATCTTTCAGCTCCATCAGGCCCTCGATGGTGGATTGGGCGTGCGTCTCGGCATTATAGCGCTTGAGCATCGTGTGCGTCACCCATTCCAAATCTTCATGCGCCCAGTCGATCTCGAACGGCCCACTAATCGTGTCCATGAAACCCTTGTTGCCCTCGAAGACCTCTAAAGGGCCGGTGACGCCGCGCATCGCCAGGAAGGCCGCGTGCGTGCAGCCGTAGGCCGTGTTAGGGGCAGCCAGCCCCTTCCAATGGGAGAGCAACCCGGTGCGGGTGACCCGCAGCGCATTGAAAGCTGTGCCGCCGATTGCGATCGCGTTCGCGGTGCGGCTCTGGTCCAGGCCCAACGCCCTGGCCACGCTGGCTGCAACGGCATAGGCCATTTGAGTGACATGATCAAAGCCTTTGGCTCGCACCGGTGCGACATCGCTCAGGCGGCACTGTACCTGGTAGGCCACTGCCAGGGCGGTCAGGAAATCGCGGCCGCTCCGCTTGGCGTACTCGGCAGCAGCCAACACCGCTCCCAGGTTATCGCTGGGATGACAGGTCTCGCCCTTGGCCAGGTAACTGTCGTTAAAATCCAGGTAGCGCACCAGGGCGCTGTTGTAAAACGCCGCCCGGTCCGGGGCCGTGCGCCCACCGCCAATGAGCGTACAGTGTTCGGAGCCGCCGAAATCCTCGATCTGTGCCCGGATCAGCCCAACAGGCTCCCCGTCCAGGGCACCTATGGCGCAGCCCAACGCATCCAGGACGCGCATTTTGAGCTGTTGGCGGGCTGCCTCTGAGAGGTCAACGTAGGACGCCCGCACGACGAACGCGGCCAGTTGTTCTGCATGTGTCATATGCTACTCCTTGAGCGAGAGCCCCAGTTCCTCCAGCGCCTTTACCGTCGCCGCATAACCGGTGTGGTGGATACCACGCAGACCCAGGTCCTGGGCCACTTCCACAAACATGGCCCGGTCCTCGATGTAGGCCATCTGCGCCGGCGGAACCTGAGCGATATCCAGCGCGATGTGGTAGATGTCGGCATCCGGCTTGCGGAAGTGGACAAAGCTGGAAGCAACGAAGAAATCCACAAACTCGGCCAATCGGAACTTCTGAATGCGGTAGACCATGAGTTCCCGGCCTTCGTTGCTGACCACTGCAACCTTGAGGCCATAGTGAGCCTTGAGCTTACGGACCAATTCGATCATGTCCGGATAAGGCTGCGACTGGGCGAACATAAATTCCTTGAACTTCTCCCGCGGAAAGGGCCGCTCTTGATAGAAAACTACCCGGTCCAGATATTCGTCCAGGCTTAACTTACCTTCCTCAAAGGTATCGAAGGTCAGGTGATGGCGCTCATCCATCTCGTCATAGTCCAGGCCAAAGGTGTCTGCCGCCAGTTTGCGTCTGGGCCGGTCCCAGGCATTGGTGAGCAGGACACCCCCTACATCCAGGAACAGGGCTATGATAGGTGCAGATGTCATTGTCCTACTCCTCCGGGACTCAGCTATCCTCAGGCGAAGTGGCAGGCAGTCGTCAGCCGGCCTTCAGGCCGAGACGGGAAAAGCAAATCAGACTTCCAATTCCATCTCCGGCGCATTGGCCCCATTCCGGCCCAACGTGATGCCTTCCGGGATGGGCACAGCGCGGCCGCCGCGTTGGCGCTCGTGCTCAACCGCTGCCGCAATGAAAGCGCGAAACAACGGATGGGGCCGGTTGGGACGTGACTTGAACTCCGGATGAAACTGGCTGCCCAACATAAACGGGTGGTCGGCCAGTTCGGCGATCTCCACCAACCGGCGGTCGGGTGACAGGCCACTCAGGACCAACCCATGGCGGGAGAGCAGATCGCGATAGGCATTGTTGAACTCGAAGCGATGGCGGTGGCGTTCCTGCACCTGTGGCACACCATACGCCTGGGCTGCCTTCGTCCCTGGGACCAGGTCGCACGGGTAAATGCCCAGCCGCATTGTCCCGCCCATATCGGCAATATCGCGCTGCTCCGGCATCAGGTCAATGACCGGGTATTTCGTCCCGCGGTCAAACTCGGTGCTGTTAGGCGCGTCGCTCCCCAACACATGGCGGGCAAATTCAATGCACATCACCTGCATGCCCAGGCACAGGCCCAGGTAGGGGACGCGGTTCTCGCGCGCCCAGCGGGCCGCCAGGATTTTGCCCTCGATGCCGCGATAGCCGAAGCCGCCGGGGACAACCACGCCGTCCACATGTTGCAGCCGCTCCCAGCCCTGGCCCTTTTCCAGATCGCCGGAGTACACCCACTCGATTTCGATGTCACGGTTGTTGGCAATGCCGGCGTGGCGCAAGGCTTCGCGCACACTGATGTAAGCGTCCTCCAGTTCGACGTACTTGCCCACGACGGCGATGCGCAGCACCGGCTTGGGCCGGCGCAGTTCGGCCACCAGGCGCCGCCATTCCTCCAGGTCGGGTGCGCCGGTGGCCAGCCCCAGGCGCTGTACCAGGTAGTTGCCCAGGCCGGCATCCTCCAGCAACAAGGGCACCTCATATAGCACCGGCGTCGTCACCAGCGGCACGACCGCATCGGGGTCAACGTCGCAGAAGAGCGCGATCTTCTCGCGCAGGTTGCCGTTGATGGGATAATCGGCGCGGGCTACGATCACGTCGGGTTGGATGCCGATGCCGGGTATTTCGTCCCGCGGTCAAACTCGGTGCTGTTAGGCGCGTCGCTCCCCAACACATGGCGGGCAAATTCAATGCACATCACCTGCATGCCCAGGCACAGGCCCAGGTAGGGGACGCGGTTCTCGCGCGCCCAGCGGGCCGCCAGGATTTTGCCCTCGATGCCGCGATAGCCGAAGCCGCCGGGGACAACCACGCCGTCCACATGTTGCAGCCGCTCCCAGCCCTGGCCCTTTTCCAGATCGCCGGAGTACACCCACTCGATTTCGATGTCACGGTTGTTGGCAATGCCGGCGTGGCGCAAGGCTTCGCGCACACTGATGTAAGCGTCCTCCAGTTCGACGTACTTGCCCACGACGGCGATGCGCAGCACCGGCTTGGGCCGGCGCAGTTCGGCCACCAGGCGCCGCCATTCCTCCAGGTCGGGTGCGCCGGTGGCCAGCCCCAGGCGCTGTACCAGGTAGTTGCCCAGGCCGGCATCCTCCAGCAACAAGGGCACCTCATATAGCACCGGCGTCGTCACCAGCGGCACGACCGCATCGGGGTCAACGTCGCAGAAGAGCGCGATCTTCTCGCGCAGGTTGCCGTTGATGGGATAATCGGCGCGGGCTACGATCACGTCGGGTTGGATGCCGATGCTGCGCAACTCGCGGACGCTATGCTGAGTCGGCTTGGTCTTCAGTTCACCGGTTGCGCCGATATGAGGCAGAAAGGTCACGTGGATATAGATGACGTTGTCGCGCCCGATGTCCTTGCGCATCTGGCGCAGCGCTTCAAGGAAGGGCAGGCCCTCGATGTCGCCGACGGTGCCGCCGACCTCAACGATGACCACATCGGCACCGCTCACTTTGGCGACCAGGCCGATGCGCCGTTTGATTTCGTTGGTGATGTGGGGAATGACCTGGATCGTGCCGCCCAGATAGTCGCCGCGGCGCTCCTTGGCGATGACGTCGGCATACACCTGGCCGGTGGTGACGTTGCTGGCCCGGGTCAGGTTCTCATCAATGAAGCGCTCATAGTGGCCCAGGTCCAGATCGGTCTCAGCACCATCGTCGGTGACGAAGACCTCGCCGTGCTGGTAGGGTGAGAGCGTGCCGGGGTCCACGTTAATGTACGGGTCAAGCTTCTGGATGGAGACGCGCAGCCCCCGGCTCTCCAGGATGCGGCCTATGGAAGCCGCCGCCACCCCTTTTCCAACCGAACTCACAACGCCCCCGGTCACGAAGATGTACTTGGCCATATCCCCCTCCCTGGCTATAACGGCGGTGGGGAGAGCCCGCCCCTTGCGGCTCTCCCCACCGAATCATCGCGCCGCTACGCGCGAATTACCTTGCACCGTGCCGCGCCCATCGCACTCCTCACTAACCTACACTCCCCGGTCAGCTTGCGCCGGCCGGCCCAATACTTACACCCCGATGATACCATATCCGCCAGGGCATGTCAATGCTTTGACGGAGATTTGTCTTAAGGTAAAACCATCCGGAGCAGATTGACGTCTATTGGCTAGAAGCTACAATTGAGGATAGCTCAACGCTCTACGTGATCAGCCGCCCGGTGATCAGCACCTCCGTCGCCAGTCCTAACACGCCCTATGGACTATTGGTATTCAATCCCGTCAGGCGATGGTTCCGGTTGCTCTTCAAGGATGCGGTACAGGTGCACTGGGGGCCGGATAAAAGCTGGGCCTACGTCCTGTTTGCGTCGCGCGGGGTCAGCGATACGTTGGGGCTCGCCAGCGGCTTCTGGAAGGTGGGCACAAATACTCTGGTCGGCCAGCAGCCCATCTGGGACCAGATGATCTACCGGGACCCGGCCTATGATCCAATGCCAGCGAGCCAGATGCTCATCGTCCCGTTGGCCTGGTCCCATGACGACAGATATGCGGTCGTTGCCGGGCCAGAAGGGCAGGTCCACCTATTCAGCGTGGACGGCACGATTCGTGCCCTGGCGACCGATCTGCCCTGCACATCCTGGCGGGCGACACGGTTCGGCTGGTCCAGCGACGACCGGCGCGTGCTTGTCCAATGTGGGACTCAAGTCTGGATTGCGGACGTCGGTGCGCAGCCTTGACGATCCCGCTTCTTGGAGTACAATGCCAACCCACCTATGGACCCACACATTGTCGCCACAGACGTGCGGGCCTATTTTGAGGCCCATGCCGATCCGCAGAGCGCCCAGGGAGCCCGGCGCTTTTTCAAAGAACCCATCCGCACCTACGGCCTGCCCGCCAGAGAGGTCCAGAAGCTGGCCGCCCGATACCGGCGGCAGTTCAAGGCCGAGCACGATTTCGCTGGGGCCATGGCCCTGGCCGATGAGATGATCCGAGGCGGCTCGCTCGAAGAGGTCGGCTTCGCCGTGGCGTTGCTCGGCGGTTTCGAGCGCCAGTTCGATGCCACAACCTTCGCCGTCATCAACGGCTGGGTAGATCACCTGACGAACTGGGCAGCCGTGGATGGCGTCTGCGGCGGGCTCGCCGGGACCTACATCCTGCGCCACGGCCCACCCACCGATGAGCTATTGCGCTGGACGCAGAGCCCAGTGCGCTGGCGCCGCCGCGCCGCCGCCGTCTCGCTGGTTCAACCCGCCCGCAAAGGACTCTATCTGGCCGACGTCTTCCGTGTGGCCGAGCAGTTGATGGCCGATGAGGACGACCTGGTACGCAAGGGCGTCGGTTGGCTGCTCAAAGAGGCGTCGCGCCAACATACTGACGAGTTGGTGGCCTTTCTACTGCGCTGGCGCGACCGGACCTCGCGGCTGGTGCTGCGTTATGCCTGCGAGTTGATGCCAGCCGCAACCCGCCAGCGCGTGCTCGCAGGCATTTGACCGCGTAAGACACAGAAGAGGAGGAGGCACTTGGCTGAGATTTCTATCAACAAGCTGCGGGCCTCAAGCTTTGTGGAACTGATCGGCAACACGCCGGTAGTAGAGATCCGCCACATGCGGCCCAACCCCCGCGTCCGCATC
This sequence comes from Chloroflexota bacterium, assembly GCA_902812335.1. GTDB lineage: Bacteria > Chloroflexota > Anaerolineae > DSLN01 > DSLN01 > DSLN01. Next base: position 47,020 of record CADDZL010000001.1, read on the forward strand.
TTCGCCAAGCTCGAAAGCCGCAACCCAGGCGGTTCGGTCAAGGACCGCATCTGCAAGGCCATGGTCGAAGCCGCTGAGCGTGACGGGCTGCTGGGCCCAGGCACCGACAGGATCATCCTGGAGCCGACCAGCGGCAATACCGGCATCGGCCTAGCGATGATGGCTGCCGTCAGGGGATACCAGTTCGTCGCCGTGATCCCGGAGAGCACCAGCGTCGAGCGGCGCAAGATGATGGCGGCCTTCGGGGCCAGGTTCATCCTCACCGACGGCGCGAAGGGGACCAACTGGGCCATTGAGGTGGCCCACCGTCTGCTAAAAGAAGACGACCGCTACTTGATGCTCGATCAGTTCAACAATCCGGCCAATCCTCAGGTCCACTACGAAACGACCGGCCCTGAGGTGCTGCGGGATGTGCCGGAGATCACCCACTTTGTGGCTGGCATGGGCACCGGCGGCACCCTGATGGGCGTACACAGGTTCATGCGTGAGCACAAGCCGGATGTGGCCATCATCGGACTGGAACCAGTGGCCGGCAGCAAAATCCAGGGCCTGCGTAACATGGAAGCCTACGTGCCCAGCATCTACCACGAAGAGCTGTTAGATGACAAGCTTATGCTCGATGACGAAGAGGCCTTCCGCGTAGCCCGTGAACTGGCCCGCCTGGAGGGCCTGTTCGTAGGCATCTCCTCGGGTGCAGCCATGTGGGGCGCTATGAAAGTGGCCGAGCGACTTAAGGAGGGGACCCTGGTCGTCATCTTCCCGGATGGCGGCGAGAAATACATGAGCACCCCCCTCTTCGATCTGCCCGTCGGTTCGATGCTGGACCAAATCCTGTAAGCTTAGCCCCACCGCAGGATAGCCAGAGCAGCCAGGGCGCGACAGACCGCGAACACGCCCAGCGCGGTTGCCAGCCCCACCTGGTCCGCGACCAATGGGCCTGTCACAGAACCCAACAGGATGGCCGCATTCAGAGCCATGTTGTACCAGGCCAGGTGAGCAGGCCGGTCATCCGGCGGCACTCTATCGAGAATATAATTCGTCAGTGCCCCACCAGCCAGAGACCAGGCCAGGCCGCCAGCCACCGCCGCCACCAAATACAGTTCGAGACCGCGACTCAAAGCAGTCAGCGCCGGATAGGTGCTCATCAACAGCGCACCGATCACCGTGATACGGTGGTTGCTCAGTCGCCGGCTGAGATAGGCTAACCGGGTCGAACCCAGGAAGACCATTAACTGAAATAGGGCTGTCCCCAGGCTGATCTGTTGATCAGAGAGATGGAGTTGATTGACCCAGTAGAGCGAGAACAGGGGAATAGACAGATACTGAGCCAGATGAAAGGCAAACAGGGTAGCCACTACTTTGCCGAAAGGGCCTCTCAAGACCTCGAGCTTGAGCAGGCGCAGCCCGCGAGCGCGGGTTAGAAAGCGCAGGCCAGCTCCGCCACGCAGGCTATCGCCGATGATCCGCATCATCCCCGGCCCGGCCATATCGCCCAGGCCGCGCCCCACGCGCGGTGGCGCTGCTCCGGCAG
>CADDZL010000002.1 GCA_902812335.1 Chloroflexota bacterium
GCGAATGGGCCGAAGGCGGCGAAGACCAGGTGTTCGCCCGTGACGTGGACGCCGAATCCAGCCCGGTCGTATTGGCCTACCCGCCCTCACCCCCCATCCCCCTCTCCCTAAGCTTGGGGAGAGGGGCCGGGAGTGAGGACGCTCCGGTCCGCGTGGTCGCTGCCTTCATGCTCAGCGCCACAGGGCCGGCTGCCCTCACCCCGACAACAGACCTGGGCCTGCCAGAGCCGATGGCGAACGCACTACGCGGCTATCATCTTAATACAATCCGGCACGATCCGGCCGATCCGGAGACCCGCTGCCTGTTGCGTGACGTGGCTCAAAGGGCAGAGCGTGGAGCGTAAAGCCGAGAGCGCCCACTCCGGTGTCCTTGACCCCTGCTTCCCTTTCCGGTACAATCTGGCAGAATACAGATGATGATGTCGTGCTCTGAGAAGCGTGATGAAAGTAACCTATCGCAATAAGGAATGGGAACTGCCGGGCGGCATGACCGTCCGCGATGTCATCCGCAAGGTCGGCCTGCAGCCTGAACTGGTGCTGGCGGTGCGCCAGGGTCAGCTACTGACCGAGGATGTCATCGTTCAGGAGGATGATCACATCAAGCTTGTCGCTGTGATCTCCGGTGGCTTGGTATAACCGGTATGAAATGCAAAAAGTGCGGTGAGACCGCCGCGATCAACATGCGCCAGCACAAGCTGGCCCTATGCGCCGAACACTACCTCGAATGGCTGCCACAGCAAACGCAGCGCTTCATCGAGAAGTACCACATGTTCGGCCCTGAGGACCGTATCCTGGTCGCCGTTTCCGGCGGCAAGGACAGTCTGAGCCTGTGGGACGTGCTCCTGCGCCTGGGCTATCGTGCCGATGGACTGTATATTGGTCTGGGCATTGACGGCGGCGTGGATTATTCGCATCAGTCCTATGAAAAAGTCAAACAGTTCGTCGCCGAACGGTCCGGCCAGCACCCTGATATGCATCTGCGAGCGGTAGACGTGGGCCAAGTCTACGGCGCAACTGTACCGGAGGCGGCGCAGATCAGCAACCGGGGTCACGGCAAGCCGTGCTCGGTGTGTGGACTGATCAAGCGCCATATCATGAACCGTGTCGCCTACGATGGTGGCTATGATGTTCTGGCGACGGGCCATAATCTCGACGACGAGGTGGCCGTCTTGATGCAGAACACCCTGCACTGGCAGGCCGGCTATCTGGCCCGCCAGGCACCGGTGCTGGAGGCATCGCGGCCCGGCCTGGCGCGCAAAGCCAAGCCGTTCTGCCGGTTTTATGAGCGCGAGACGGCTGCCTACGCCCTTCTGCGCGGTATTGACTATATCTATGATGAGTGCCCTTATGCCGAGGGCTCGAACACGATCTACTACAAGGGCTTGCTGAACCAGCTCGAAGCCGACCGGCCTGGCGCCAAGCTCCAATTCTACCTCGGTTTCCTCGAGGCCAAAGCCAGCGGCCTGTTTGACCGCGTCCAGGAAGAGGTCGAACTGAACGCCTGCGAGAAGTGTGGCCAGCCAACCAGCGCGCCGGGCGAGTGCGCCTTCTGCCGGCTATGGGAGCGGATAGCCGCCTATAAAGCCGAGGGCCGCCCGGTGAGATCACTTCCGGTGTACGCTAAGAGCCTATGACGACAGAGCGCAGCTACAAGTGGTTCCCCGCCGTCACAGCGGTCTTCGTTACCTGTCTGATCACCGCCAACATCATCGCGGTGAAGCCTGTAGCCATCGGCCCATTGCTCTTCCCGGCCGCGATTGTCATTTTCCCGCTCAGCTACATCTTCGGCGACATCTTGACCGAGGTCTACGGCTACCAACGTGCCCGCCCCGTTATCTGGCTGGGCTTTATCTGCAATCTCATCGCCGTCATCGCCATCTGGGTGGCCGGACGGCTGCCGGCAGCCTCCTTCTGGGCGGACCAGCCCGCCTATGAAGCCATCCTCGGCTTCACGCCCCGACTGCTGGCGGCCTCGTTTATCGCCTACCTCGCCGGCGAGTTTCTCAATTCCTTTGTCCTCGCCAAGATGAAGATCGCGACGCGCGGGCGCTGGCTGTGGACGCGCACTATCGGCTCGACACTCGTCGGCCAGTTAGCCGATTCGGCTGTATTCATCAGCCTGGCCTTCAGCGGTGTCTGGCCAGGGGATCAGATGCTGACGGCCATCGTGACCCAATGGTTGCTGAAAAGCATTTACGAGACCCTGGCCACACCCGCGACTTATGCTGTGGTCGCCTTCCTGAAGCGGGCTGAGCATGAGGATTACTATGACTACGACACCGACTTCAACCCGTTCCGGCTTGAAGCCTGAAGAGGCCGCCGATCTGACCCTGCTGGGGCGCACGGTAACCGAGCCGGTGCGCAAACTGGAGACGTTCCCCAACCGTCACCCTGGCCGCCCCTACACCGTCACCCTGGTCTGCCCGGAATTCACCTGCATTTGCCCGATGACCGGCCAGCCCGATTTCGCTACGATCACAATCCGCTATATCCCAGATCGGCGCATCCTGGAATCCAAGTCGCTCAAGCTCTACCTGTGGTCCTTCCGCAACGAAGGCCACTTCCATGAACACGTGACGAATATGATCCTGGATGACCTGGTGGCAGCGCTCGATCCCATCCGCTGTGAGGTCATTGGCGCCTTCAACGTGCGCGGTGGCATCTCGATCACGGTCGAGGCCAGGTATGAACGGCCAACCGAGGGTAAGGCGTAACGCCTCACGTTTTGGGAACCGATGACCGAGCACGAGATCGAGGCGATCGCTTTGGAAGAGGTGCCGCCGGGGCACCGGTCGGGCTTCGTCGCAGTCATCGGGCGGCCCAATGTGGGCAAGTCCACGCTGATCAACGCCTACCTGGGCCAGAAGATCGCCATCGTCTCACCCAAGCCCCAAACGACCCGGGGGCGGCTGCTGGGTATCCTCACCCGCTCCGACGCCCAGGTGATCTTTGTGGACACACCGGGCATCCATATGCCCAGGCATAAACTGGGCGAGTACATGGTTGAAACCGCCCGGCGGGCCATCCCCGACGCCGACGTCATCCTGGTCCTGGTGGATGTGTCTGTCATGCCCACCGCCGAAGACGAACAGATCGCCGCGCTGCTCACACAAGAGCGCCACGGGCCTGTGATCCTGGGGCTGAACAAGGCCGACCTGCTTCCTCCGCCCAACGTCGTGCCGCACAGCGAGAGCTACCTGCGGCTGTTCCAACCGGTCGCCTGGATGCTCATCTCGGCTACGCGCGGCGACAACCGGGACAAGCTCCTTGACCTGCTCATCGCCCACCTGCCCGAGGGGCCACGTTATTATCCACCTGACCAGGTCACCGACCAGAACATCCGCGACATTGCCGCCGAGTTGATCCGCGAGCAGGCCCTGGCCCTGTTGCGCGAGGAAGTGCCACACTCGGTCGCCGTGCAGGTCGAGGAGTTCAAGGAGCGCAAGCCCCGCCTGACCTACATCAGTGCGACTCTATACGTTGAGAAGGAATCGCAGAAAGCCATCTTGATCGGTGCCGGCGGTGCCACGTTGCGCGCGATTGGCGCGGCTGCCCGGCGTGAGATCGAAGCCCTGCTGGATAGCCGGGTCTACCTGGAGCTGTGGGTGAAAGTGCGCAAGAACTGGCGCAAGAACGAGAGCGAACTGCGCCGGTTAGGGTACGTGCTGCCGGAATAAGGAGATCACTGCATGACCACGACCAACGACCTGTTCGCCCGCGAAGCCTTAACCTTCGACGATGTGCTGCTCGTACCGGGCCGTTCAGAAGTGCTCCCGGCCGAGGTGGACCTGTCCTGCCGGCTGGCGCGAGACGTGCACCTGAAGATCCCGCTGCTCTCAGCCGCCATGGATACCGTGACCGAAGCCCCTATGGCCATCGCCCTGGCCCGCCAGGGCGGCATGGGAGTGATCCATCGCAATCTAAGCATCGAGGCACAGGCCGCTGAGGTAGATAAGGTCAAGCGTTCTGAATCAGGCATGATCCTGGACCCGATCACGCTCGGCCCCGACGCGACACTGGCCGAGGCTGAGGCGCTGATGAGCCGCTACCACATCTCCGGCGTGCCGATCACCACCCAGGAGCGCATCCTGGTCGGCATCCTGACTAACCGCGACATCCGCTTTGCCCGCGACCACAGCCGCCGCGTGCGCGAGTTCATGACCAGCCAGAACCTGATCACCGCACCCATCGGCACGACCCTCGACGATGCCGCCGCTATCCTGCATGCCCACCGCATCGAGAAGCTGCCGCTTGTGGACGGCGAGGGCCGGCTGAAAGGGCTGATCACCGTCAAGGACATCCTCAAGAAGCGCGATTACCCCAACGCGGCCACCGACGGCCAGGGGCGGCTGCTGGTGGGCGCGGCCATCGGTGTGGGCGATACGGGTCTGGCGCGGCTGGCGGCGCTGGTTGCGGCTGGGCTCGACGTGGCCGTCATTGATACCGCTCATGGGCACACTGCACTGGTCCTGGAAACGCTGGCCCGGGCGCGCAGCCTGTACCCCAACTTGCCTCTGATCGCCGGCAACGTTGCCACTGCCGAGGGCGCGCAGGATTTGATTGACGCCGGAGCTGATGCCATCAAAGTCGGCATTGGGGCCGGGAGCATCTGCACCACCCGCATCATCGCCGGCGCCGGCGTGCCGCAGATCACCGCCATCGCCGATTGCGCCGCCGTAGCCCGGCCGCGCGGCATAGCGGTCATTGCCGATGGCGGCATCAAATATTCAGGGGACTTAGTCAAGGCGCTGGCGGCAGGGGCCAATTGCGTCATGCTAGGGGGGCTCCTGGCCGGGTTGGATGAGACACCTGGCGAGGTGATTGTGTTTGAGGGCAAGCGCTACAAGGAATATCGCGGCATGGGCAGCCTGGGAGCAATGGCCGGCTTTGGCCGCGACCGCTATGGCAGTGGTCAGAGCGAAGAACGGAGCAAGCTCGTCCCTGAAGGCGTCGAGGGTCGCGTACCCTACAAAGGCGCTCTGGCCGACACGGTGTTTCAGCTCATCGGCGGCATTCGCAGTGGCATGGGGTATGTCGGTGCAGCCTCCATCGCAGAACTGCACCAGAAGGCCCGCTTCGTCCGCATCACCCAGGCCGGGCTGATCGAGTCGCACCCCCATGGCATCGCTATCACGAAGGAATCGCCCAACTACCAGAGCAAAACGTCATGACCGGCACCTATCAATCGCCCTTCTCGTGGCGCTATGGCTCCGAGGAGATGCGCCGCTTGTGGTCCGAGGAGAACCGCCGCAAGCTGTGGCGGCGCATCTGGGTAGCGCTGGCTGAGGCCCAGGCCGAGGTCGGCCTGGTCACCGCTGCCCAACTCGCCGACCTGCGCGCCCACCAGGAGGATGTAGCCCTGGCCCGCGCCGCCGCCATCGAGGCCGAGATCGGCCACGACGTCATGGCCGAGGTGCGGGCCTACGCGGAGCAATGCCCGGTGGGCGGCGGCATCATCCATCTGGGTGCAACCAGCGCCGATATCACCGACAACGCCGACATCCTGCAACAGCACCAGGCGCTGGGGCTGGTGCGGGCGCGTCTCGTCGCTGTCCTGGCCGCCTTCGCCGCGCAAATTCGCCGCTACCGTGACCTCCCCTGCATCGCCTACACCCACCTTCAGCCAGCGGAGCCAACCACGCTCGGCTATCGGCTATGCCTATACGCCCAAGACTTGCTGGCCGACCTGGGCGCGCTCGATGCGGTGCTGGCCGACCTCAAAGGCAAAGGGCTGAAGGGCGCAGTCGGCACCGCAGCCTCTTACGCCCATCTCCTCGCCGGCACCGGCCGCCCCGCTGCCGACCTGGAGGCGCAGGTGATGGCCCGGCTGGGGTTGGCAGCGTTCGCCGTGACCGGACAGACCTATCCGCGCAAACAAGACTGGCACGTCCTGAACGTGCTGGCGGGCCTGGCCGGGAGCTTGCACAAGTTCGCCTTCGACCTCCGGCTCTTGCAGTCACCCGGCTTCGGCGAGATGGCCGAGCCGTTTGGCGCCAGGCAGGTCGGCTCATCGGCCATGCCCTTCAAGCGCAATCCCGTCAACGCCGAGAAGGTGTGCTCGCTGGCCCGCTTCATCGCCGCACTCGTCGCCGTCGCCTGGGAGAACGCCGCGCTCTCACTGCTGGAACGCACCCTGGATGATTCCGCCAACCGCCGCCTGATCGTGCCCGAAGCGTTCCTGGCCACCGACGAGTTGCTGCTGACCGCCGAACGGCTGGTGCGTGGCCTGGTCGTGAATGAGGTCGCCTGCCGCCGCAACCTGGCCCACTATAGCGCCACCGCCGCGATTGAACCCCTGCTGATGGAGCTGGCCCGCGCGGGTGCCGACCGCCAGGACATGCATGAGCGGCTGCGCGCACATAGCCAGGTTGCTTCTGGCGAGGATTTAATCGCGGCCCTGGCCGCCGATACCGAGCTCAATCGCTACCTGCCCCCCCAGCGCATCCGCGACCTGATGGCACGCACCGAGGCCCACGTCGGGGATGCACCAGCGCGATGTGACCTCATACTCCACCAGATTGAGCAAATACGTCACTGAGAGGTGCATATCATGCGGATTGCAGTCTTTGGCGCGGGCGGTGCAGGCGGTTATTTCGGCGGGCGGCTGGCTCAGGCGGGAGAAGACGTCGTCTTCATCGCACGTGGAGAGCATTTGCGGGCCATGCGTGATCACGGCCTCCGCGTGGACAGCATCAAGGGCGACTTTGTGATCCGGCCGGTGCAGGCCACCGATGACCCGTCACAGGTGGGGCCGGTAGATGCCGTCCTGGTATGCGTGAAGGCCTGGGATGTGCCGGCAGCAGCCCAGGCCATGCGCCCCCTGGTGGGACCGGAGACCTTCGTCGTGCCGCTCGAAAATGGCGTCGAGGCCCCGGACCAACTGGCTGCAGTCCTGGGCGCCGAGCATGTCTTAGGCGGATTGGCCAGGATCATCAGTTTCATCGTCGAGCCGGGCCATATCCGCCACACCGGAGCGGAACCCTATGTGGCCTTTGGCGAACTGGACCGGCAACCCAGCCAACGAGCCGAACGGCTGCGCCAGGCGTTTGCGCGGGCCGGCGTGGCCGCCGAAATCCCGCCAGACATTCAGGCCGCTATGTGGGAGAAGTTCCTGTTCATCGCGGCGATCAGTGGCGTTGGGGCGGTGACCCGCGCCCCGGCCGGAATCATGCGCAGCTTGCCGGAGACACGCCAGATGCTGGAGCAGGCCATGCGTGAGGTGTTCGCCGTAGCGCAGGCGCGGAGTATCGCCCTGCCTGACGAGATCGTGGCCAAGACGATGGCCTACATGGATAGCCTACCGCCGGATGGAACCGCCTCGATGCAGCGTGATATCATTGCGGGGCGACCCTCGGAACTCGAATATCAGAACGGGACCATCGTACGGCTGGGCCGTGAGTCGGGCGTGCCCACGCCGACCCACGCCTTCATCTACGCCAGTCTATTACCCCAGGAGTTGCGAGCGCGAGGACGGGCGCAGTTCTCGATCTGAGCAAAAACTCGTAGAAAGCCCAACGGGGGACTCGGAACGAGCGGACCGGCTTAGACTACATCGGCCTGGCCTTGGACCCGCTGCAGGATCTCCCGCGCCTGGGCGATGTCCTTGTGAATCTGCGCCAGCAGGGCCGCGACCCCATCGAAGCGCCGCTCGTCGCGCAGCCGCGCGATGAAATCCAGCACTATCGTTTGCCCATAGAGGTCGCCATCGAAGTCCAACAGGTGGGTCTCGACTGTCTGCTTACCGGTGCCGTCGAAGGTCGGACGGACACCGATATTGGTGACCGCCTGATAGCCTTCTGTGCCCAGCCAGGCACGACAGGCATACACACCGTTGGCCGGGATGGCCCGCTCCTCCCATACCGCCAGGTTGGCCGTGGGGATGCCGATCGTCTTGCCGCGCCGCGCCCCCTCGATCACAACGCCGGGCAGGCGGAATGGCCGGCCCAGACAGCCCATAGCCTCCTCGACATCGCCGACAGCCAGCGCCCGGCGCACCCGGCTGCTGCTGATGACCTCGCCACGCCAGAGCAAGGGCTGATCAATCACGTGCAGGCCATAGCCCATTTCGTCGCTCAATTGGCGCAGCATGGGCACATTGCCCTCACGCTGATAACCCATGGCGAAGTCGTGGCCCACCCAGAGCTGGCTCATGCGCAGGTGCCGACACAGCAGCTCAACGAATTCGCGGGCACGGATGTGGCGCACCTGGTCGTTAAACGGATGGGTCACGACGATGTCCACGCCCAACTCGCCCAGGAGCTGCGCTTTCTCCTCCGGTGTGTTGATATAGAACGGCGGTTGTTGCCGCCCCAGAACGACACTCGGATGGGGGTAGAAGGTGAGCGCTACAGCCAGCTCGCCGGCTGCGCGCGCTGCTGTGACCATCTGGCCAATGATGTACTGGTGCCCGCGGTGCACACCATCGAACGAGCCGATCGTCACCTGTGCCGGCCGGTCGAGCTGAACCTGAGTTAGATCGTGGACATGTTGAACCATACAGTTATCAGCTTTCAGCCGTCAGCCTTCCGCTATCTTCTCTTGTCTCCCCTCCCCTCTCAGGGGAGAGGCAGGGGAAGAGGTCTCAAACACCTTGTCCGGATGCCAGCGCTCCCCGTCCGGAGTCCGCTTGAGGACTGCCAGCAGGCGGCCCTGACTGTCGTAGGCTCGCGCCGGACCGGCCGGGTCGCCCAGCTGTACCGGCAAGAACATGCCCTGCCGCACGCGGGCTACCTGCTCCGGCCTCAGGCTAAGTGCGGGCAATCCGGCCAGCGCCGCGTCCAGTGGTAAGAGATAGCGCGGCCAGGTGCCAGCGGCGAAGGCGGCGGCCAGTTCATCCAGCGTCACAGCCTGCTCCAGCCGGAAGTCGCCGCTGGCCAGCCGGACCAACCCGGCCAGATGTGCTCCGCAACCCAGGCGTTCGCCCAGGTCGTGCGCCAGCGACCGGATATAGGTTCCTGGCGAGCAAGTCACCTCCACCACGACCGTCGCCTCAGCGCCGTTCGGGCCGGGCGGCGACCACTCGATCAACTGAAGTGCGTGAATCTCCACCGGCCGCGCCTCGCGCTCAACCACCTGACCGCGTCTCGCCAGCCGGTATAGCGGTATGCCATCGCGCTTGAGGGCCGAGTACATGGGCGGCGTCTGCATGATCCGGCCGATGAAGGTTCGTAGCGCCGCTTCGAGGTCGGCACGGGTGGCGCGCACCGGAGACCGGCGCACCACCTGCCCTTCGCGATCATAGGTATCCGTCGCGACACCCAGGATAATAGTTGCGCGGTACCGCTTCGGCGAGGCGGTCAGATATTCTGCCAGGCGCGTCGCTTGACCCAGACACACCAGGAGCACGCCGGTTGCCAGCGGATCGAGCGTCCCGGCATGACCCACACGGCGCATTCCGCTCAGATGGCGCACGCGCGCAACCACAGCGTGTGAGGTCAGGCCAGCCGGTTTATCAACGACGATGATACCGTCCACCCTCAGCCTGCTCTCGCAAATGGGCCCGAAGCAACCCCAGCACTCGCGCCTCGGCTTCGTCTAGCGGTCCCGGCAACGTACAGCCTGCTGCCAGCGGATGGCCTCCTCCGCCCAGGGCCATTGCCACAGCAGACACGTCCCGCCCCGGCTTGGCTCGCAGGCTGACGTCCACTGTGCCATCGTCGCGTTCGGTGAAGAGTGCTGCGACCTCAGCTTCCTGTGCAGAGAGAAGAAAGCTGACCAACCCTGTTTCTGCGCCCTGAACCGGGCCACACTCCGCTCGTGCTGCCCGCGTCAAGTGAGCCCACACAATGCTGTCCTCGCGCCGCAGTGTCTTCAGCCCGGCGGCCCACATACACAGCCCAGAGAATGGCCGCCGATTCAGCGCCTGCTCATTGATCTCGGCCAGTGACGCACCGGCGCGCATCAGCCGGGCCGCCTGCTCCAGCACTCGCGGTGTGACATTGGCCGTGCGGAAACCCAATGTGTCAGTGACAATGCCGCAAAGGAGACAGGTGGCAATCGTCGCATCGAGCGGCACCCCCAGAGCGTCCACAATCTGAAGCACCACCTCGGCAGAGGCAACCGCCTCTGTATCCACTATGTTCACCGACGCGAAGCCTGTGTTCGTCACATGATGATCGAGGTTGATCGAGGGCCGGTCGTTCAATCGGGACAGGTCGTCGGCGCTCAGACCCAGCCGGCCGATGTCGGCGCAGTCCACCGCGATCACCAGATCGGTGCTGCCGTGAGGGGTCGTGACAACCCGATCCGCTCCAGGCAGGAAGTCATAGCGCGGTGGGACGCCATCGCGGCAGTACAGCACCGGGCTCTGCCCCAGACGCACAAGCGCCCACCCTAACCCCAACAACGACCCGATCGCATCCCCGTCGGGATCAATGTGGGTGATCAGCAGTGGGCGTTGAGCGGCGCTAATCAGTGCCTGGGCCTGATTCAGTGAGTCCAGTCGCTGCTCCTCCGCCGTCATGGTCAGATGGGATATCCAGATGGTCAATGATTTGAGCAATCCGTTCACCACGTTCAAGGCTGGGGTCCCAATGGAAGACCAACTCCGGCACGAGCCGCAGGTGAATGCGGCGGGCGATCTCACGGCGCAGAAAGCCGGTCGCGCCGGCCAGGGCCTTCATAATCTCGCGCTGTTCTTGCTCATCGGCCAGCGCACTCACAAATGCATTGGCATGCTGCAACTCGCGATCAATCGTCACTTCCGTTACGGTGACGAGCTTCAGGCGTGGGTCGCGCAACTCGTTCTGGATCAGGTCCATCAGTTCGGCGCGCAGGCCTTCGGCCACGCGCTGCTGGCGGATCTTGGACACTTACTCCACCTTTTGCTTGACGATGAACTCGATGATGTCACCCACTTTGATACTGTCGAAGCCTTCAAGGCCAACCCCACACTCAAAGCCGGCCCGCACCTCGCGTACATCTTCGGTGAAGCGCTTGAGCGAAGCTACGGCCCCGGTGTGCAGCACTTTGCCGTCACGTATGACCCGGGCCTGAGCGTTGCGCTGGGCTGTGCCCTGGCTCACGACGCAGCCGGCCACATGGCCGACCTTGGGGATGCGAAACACCTGCCGCACCTCAGCCCGACCCACAACGACATCCTCATAGGTCGGCTCAAGCAGGCCGGTCAATGCCTTGTCCACGTCATCAACCAACTTATAGATGATGTCATAGAGGCGGATGTCCACGCCTTCGGCCTCAGCCAGCCGGCGCGCAGGCTCATCCACCTGTACCGAGAAGCCAATGACGATGGCGTGCGAGGCTGCTGCCAGCATCACATCCGACTCGCTGATATTGCCGGTCTCCTGATGGAGGATGTTGATCTTCAGCCCTTCGCGCTCCAGTTTCGTAAGCGAGTTGACAATCGGCTCCAGCGACCCCTGCACATCTGCCTTGATAATCAGGTTCAACTCCCTGGCTTGGCCCGTTTTGAAGCGGGCATAGAAGTCATCCAGAGTCATAGCGCGCGCCGTATCGGCACCTCGCTGATGAGCTTCGACGCGCTCAGCAATCAGGGCGCGCGCGGCATGGTCGTCGGCGACTACTTCGAAGGACTCGCCTGCGGCAGGCACACCGGATAATCCAAGCACCGCCACCGGCATTGAGGGCCCCGCGGCCTTGACCGCCTGGCCGTGCTCATCCAGCATCGCCCGCACCCGGCCAGCTTTGTCACCCACAGCCACAACGTCGCCTACGTGCAGTGTTCCATTCTGGACAAGCAACGTCGCCACCGGCCCCCGCGTTTTATCCAGTTCGGCCTCGATCACGGTACCCAGCGCCGGCCGGTTCGGGTTGGCGCGGATGTCCATCTCGTCGGCGATCAGCAGGATCGCCTCCAGCAGGTCCTCGATCCCCTTCTTCTGCTTGGCCGATACCGGCACGACCAGTGTATCGCCCCCCCAATCATCCGGCACCAGGCCGACATCGGCCAATTGCTGTTTGACCAGGTCCGGATTGGCGTTGGGCTTATCTATCTTGTTAAGAGCAACCAGGATGGGCACATGGGCCGCCCTGGCATGCGAGATCGCTTCTCGCGTCTGCGGCATGACACCGTCATCGGCGGCAACGACCAAGACGGCAATGTCGGTCGCCTGTGCCCCCCGGGCACGCATCGCGGTGAAGGCCTCGTGACCGGGCGTGTCGAGAAAGGTGATCTTGCGCCCATTGTGCACTACCTGATAAGCGCCGATGTGTTGAGTGATCCCCCCAACCTCACCTCCGGCAACGTCGGTGCGACGAATAGCATCCAGCAAGGATGTTTTGCCATGATCCACATGGCCCATCACCGTGACAACCGGCGGTCGAGGCCGCAGCGCCTTCGGGTCCTCACCTTGAACCAGCCGCTTCCAGGCAGGAACTTCGGGCTCTTCGACCTTCGCGGCCTCCGGCGGCGTCTCGGGGCGGGCATCGAAGCCCATTTCCTCGACAACGACGGCTGCCGTGTCATAGTCAATCTGTTGGTTAATGTTCGCCATGATCCCGTTGGCCATCAACTCCTTGATGACGTCAATAGGACTGGCCTTAATGAGCGCTGCCAGCTCACGCACGGTCAAGAAACTGGGAAGCTCAACGACCCTGCGTTCTTTCACTTCTGCCATACGCTCCTCCTTTCCTAGCTATCAGCTCTCAGCGTTCCGCTCTCAGCCCCTCCCTGCCGCCACCGCCCGGCGCGAGGGCTGGCCGCTGATCGCTTCACATGATTCTGGCTATATAATCGTGCAGTATCTGCTTCTCCTCGGCGTTGAGCGCCGTCTTAAGCGCCCGGTCGAGGGCACCGCCTCGCAGAGCCATCTCCCAGCACTCAACGCGCCGGCAAAGATATGCGCCCCGACCCGGCAATTTGCCGCTCTCGTCCACTTGAACACCAGCATCATGCGCACGCACAAGCCGAATCAGCTCCCGCTTGGGCTGGACCCGGCCGCAGGCGACGCATGTGCGCTGCGGGATGTGTTTGGGTGACACCTCTCACACCACCAACAACTATTCTAGCTCGACGTCGAGATCCTCCCATTCACCCCGGCGGCCCGGCTTGCGTTCGCGCTTGGCGACGACCCGGCCCAGATTCTCGTCGAATACGAACTGCCGGCCCTTCTTCTTGGCCTTCTTGCCCTTCTTGGCGGGCAACCCTTCACTGCCTTCTTCGCGGGTGAACGCCATGACGAAATCCGTCACCGGTTCCAGCAGCGGCGGGCCAGGCTCGACTTCGGCACCGGGCTCCGCTGAGATCACTTCAACAGCGGGTTCCGGCACAACCTCAGCCGCCGGCTCCGGCACAGCTTCGGCCACCGCTTCTGGCGGCGGTGCGCCTGCGCCTGCTTCGCCCCCCGGTGCGGCGACCGGGCCACCCAGCAGTTCCAGCAGTTGCTCACGCGATTCCGGCATCGTCAGTTGTGCCAGCCTGGCTTTGATATCGGCCAATTCCTCCGGCCCAACGCCATCCAGCGTCAGTAATTCGGCCTCATCCAGCGCCAGCCGCTCCATCAGAGCGCCCACGGTAGTTATCCCGGCCGCGGTGAAGGCCGCCTGTAGACGCACCGCGAGATCCAGCATGTCAAGCGGCATCTCGAAGGCGAGGGCCGGTACTTTCGCCCGAGCTGCCGCCCGCGCTTCCTTGCGTCGCTGCCGTTCGGCTTCGCGTCTGGCAAGGAGGGTATTCTCGACCAGGTTGACGATGCGGTTGAGGGCCTGGTAGTCCTCGCCGTTGAGCGGCCGATCGGAGGATTTCTTGCTCAGGGCCGTCTGCGCCTGGGCCACTGCTTCGGCGTATTGCTCCGCCAACTCAGCGAACTCGGGTCGAGCCATGCGTGCCACTGCCTCAGTGGCAGCTTCGGTCAGGCTCTTGATGTCAATGCGCCAACCGGTCAGTTTGGCCGCCAGGCGAGCGTTTTGCCCCTCGCGGCCGATCGCCAGCGAAAGCTGGTCATCGGGCACCACCACAAGGGCCGTCCGGCCCTCGACCGGGTCGTCGTCCAGAAACACGCTGTTCACTCGCGCTGGTGAAAGCGCCTTGGCGATGAACGTCGCCTGGTCCGGATTCCACGCGATCACATCGATCTTCTCGTCATTCAACTCCTTGACGAGCGACTGAATGCGCACGCCCCGCAGGCCGACGCAGGCTCCGACCGGGTCCACACCTTCCTGAAGCGCGGCGACAGCGACCTTCGAGCGCTGCCCGGCTTCGCGGGCAATAGACTTGATCTCGACCGCGCCGTTGTAGATCTCCGGCACCTCGTATTCCAGCAAGCGCCGCAGCATGTTGCGATGGTTGCGCGACACGATGATCTGCGGGCCCCGACTGCTTCTGCGCACTTCGACAATGTACACACGCAGTTTGTCATGGGGCTTGTAGCGCTCACCCGGCACCTGCTGGTTGCGCGGCATGATCGCCTCCGTGCGACCCAGGCTGATGGTCACCGCCTGTGCTGTCACGCTTTGCACTGTACCGTTGACGATCTCACCAACGCGGTCACTGTAGTCATCGAACAGCTTCTCGCGTTCGGCTTCGCGCACCTTCTGCAGGATGACCTGCTTGGCCGTCTGGGCCGCAATGCGCCCGAACTCGGCAGGTGTGCTCTCGACCATGATCGTCTGGCCTAGTTCAGCCTTGCCGTCCAACCGGTGCGCCTCCTCGAGAGCGACCTCGGTCTTGTCGTCCTGGACCATCTCAACGACCTCTTTCTCGACATAGACGCGGGCTTGGCCGCTGATCGGATCGATCTTGGCCTCAACCTTTTGGGCGTTGCTGACGTTCATATTGCGCCGGTAGGCAGACACCAGCGCCTGCTGCAGCGCCTCCAGGACGACGTCCTTCGGCAGGTGACGTGACTCACATATTTCGTTGAAGGCTAGCATGAACTCGCTTTTCATCGTCCGTGCTGGTCCTCCGCTCCTCTGGCCTGGGCCTTGCCGCAGGCCACCGCACGCGCCCGCCCCTGGCAGGCGCTTCCCCTATACATAACAGAAAAGTGGGGGCTTCCCACTTTTCCCAACATCCACTATCCAACTGACGCAAACCGCTGTTATTATACCACGATGGGGTGCATTAGACAAGAGCGATTTTCAAGAACGACGTAAAGCTGGTGTACAATCTGGGTATGCGCATCTGGCTGATCGAACCGTACTTCACCGGCTCTCACGCTGCCTGGGCCGAGGGTTACAGGCAACACAGCCGCCACCAGGTCAGCTTGTTTCGGCTTGCAGGCGCCTTCTGGAAATGGCGGATGCACGGCGCTGCAGTGACATTGGCGCGGCTGGTGCGCGAGCGAGACGAGGAACCTGACCTGTTGCTGGTGACCGACATGCTCAACCTGCCGACCTTTCTGGGCTTATCGCGTGACCGGTTGAGCCGGCTGCCGGTGGCACTGTACTTCCACGAGAACCAATTAACCTATCCCTTACAGCCTGGGGAGAAGCGCGATCTGACCTATGGTTTCATCAACTTCACCAGTGCGCTGGCTGCCGACCGTGTGTTCTTCAACTCGCGCTACCATCTGGAGAGCTTCTTCCAGGAATTGCCCCGCCTGCTCAAGCATTTTCCGGATCACAACGAACTGTGGACTGTGGCGGCCATTCGCGCCAAGAGCCAGGTGCTGCCGGTGGGCGTAGACTTGCGCCGCCTCGATCGGGGAGATACCCAGGAGAGCCGGCATGAGCCGGCTGGAAAGTCTGCCCCACTGATCCTGTGGAACCAGCGCTGGGAATACGACAAGAACCCGGCTGAGTTCTTCCGGGCGCTCTATGTGCTGGCGGAGCGGGGGCTGGATTTCCAGGTCGCGCTATGCGGTCAGAATTATCGTCTGGTCCCAACCGAATTCGAAGAGGCGCGACAGCGGTTAGGCCATCGGATCGCGCAGTACGGCTATGTCAATGACGATGACTATGCGAAAGTTCTGTGGCGGACGGATATCGTCGTCAGCACCGCCCTGCACGAGTTCTTCGGTGTAGCCCTGGTTGAGGCGCTCTACTGCGGCGCTTTCCCTGTCCTCCCCCACCGACTGACTTATCCCGATCTCCTGCCAGCCACCGTGCACAGCCTATGCCTGTACACGGACTTCGATGGCCTGGTTGAGCGCCTGGCCTGGGCACTCACGCATATCGAAGAGGCCCGCGCCATATCCTTGCGTGAGGTAGCCGCTGGCTATGACTGGGCTGTACTCGCCCCCCTCTATGACGCGGCCCTGGCCGAGGTGGCATGCTCAAGCTAGGTCATCTTCCCCATCGCCGCCACCAGCCTCACCCTCCTCTTCTTCACTCAGAGGCGCTGGACCGGCCAGGGTGACCCCGACAGCTTTGGGTTTACTGCCGGGCGTTGCCTCGATTTCAAAGGTGACCGGCGTGCCCTCTTTCAGATAAGCTGGGCCGGGCGGCAGGACACCGGTGCGGTGGAAGAAAATCTCCTCGCCGTCGGAGCGAATAATGAAGCCGTAGCCTTTCTCCGAGCTGTACCATTTGATACGGCCCAGCCAACGCCCCGTTAACGGGTCACGCTGGCGGTCGGCGGGGCAGAGTTCCGGTTTGACGAGCGGTTGCCCGGCTTCGGCAGCCTGGCGCTGTTCGGTTACAGTCCAGATGAATGACCGCCCGCACACTGAGCAGGTGACAAGTGTATCGCGATAAGGCACGGCTTCCTCCTTACTTCCGCTATGCGGCCCGCCGGTTAGATGTGGGTCGGCCTTTCCAGGCTGCCCCCGCCGGGCCGATGGTCACGCCCTCACAGGGCGCTTGGACATAATAGCAGTGGGCTCCAGCCGCACTACCCTGGCTAACTGCTCGTTTGGCCTGAGTGTGACAATGACCTCGCCCTGGGTGGCGCGCCCCATGCGCGGTGCGCCGGCGGCGCGCAGGACACGCCCGGCTCCTCCTGCCATCACCAGCAGTACCTTGTCATCGGCGTTGACCACGCAGGCCCCGACCAGGGCAGCGCCCCGGGCCAGCCGGCCTGCCACGACGCCAACTCTATTCCGGCCCTGAGTTGGATACTCGCTCAGTGGCGTGCGCTTGGCGTAACCATTATTCGCCACGATGAGCAAATCAGCCCGCGGGCGGACTACATCCAGTGCCACGACCCGGTCCGCCGCGCCATTCAACTTGACGCCCAGCACGCCGCCCGCTGCCAGCCCCATGGGCCGCACCGTGTCCTCGCGGAAACGGATAGCCTGGGCGGCGGCTGTCACCAGAATGACCTCGGCATCACCCGGCGTCAGTTGTACCCAGCCCAGCCTGTCTTGTGGATCCAACTTGATCACGCTGAAGGCTGGACCGCCCGCGCCGGGCAGGTCGCTCAAGGTCACACGCTTGACCGCTGCGCGCAGCGTCGCCAGGAACAGCGTTCCCGCCGCTGTGGTCGCCAGCGCCACCGCCGCCACTACCTGTTCACGCCTGCCCAACGGCATCAGATCCGCCCAGTGAGTTCCACTGCCCTCCGGCAGGCGGTGCACACCGATGGCAGCCGCCTGGCCCGAAGCCGCGAACAGATACAGCGTATCGCGCGCATTCGCCGGAATGCAGACCAGCGGTGGGTCTTGGGGCGCACGGCCCAACTCAGGTGCTTCACGGCCCGGCCTGCGGCTCACCAGCCCACTGGATGTAATGGTAACCCAGACAGGCTCATCTGGCAAGAGATCGCTGACCGCCAGTGCTCCGGGGGCGCGATCTACAATCTGGGATCGGCGGGCATCACTGTAACGGGCCTTAACCTCGGCCAGTTCGGCTTTGACAGCCGCGCGCAGTTTCTTCGGACTGGAGAGCAATCCCTCGAGGTCCTTGATCAGCCGCCGCTTCTCCTTGTACTCGTCGTCAATGCGTTGTCGTTCCAGCGCTGCCAGGCGTCGCAGGGGCATGTCCAGAATGGCGGTAGCCTGGGACTGGCTCAGCTTAAACTTCCTCATCAGACGGTCGCGGGCGGTGTCGCTATCGGGTGCGCGGCGGATCGTGGCAACGACCTCGTCCAGGTACTTGAGGGCTACCAGCAGCCCCTCCAGAATGTGGGCCCGTTCGCGCGCACGGGTCAACTCGTGCTCGCTGCGGCGGCGCACCACTTCCAGCCGGTGTTCCAGATAGACCTGCAAGGCCTTCTTGAGCGAGAGCAGTCGCGGCTCACCGTTCACCAACGCCAACAGGATCAGGCTGAAGGTGCTGCGCAGGGGCGTCTGTCGAAACAGATCGCTCATCACCCGTTCGGGCGCAACGTTGCGGCTGAGCTCGATCACAAGGCGCATTCCCTGCCGGTCGGACTCATCGCGCAGGTCGGTGATCCCCTCCAATCGCCCTTCGCGCGCCAGATCGGCAATCCGCTCGCTGAGCGCAGTCTTATTGACCTGGTAAGGCAGCTCGGTCACCACGATGCGGCTCTTGCCCCGGCCCATCTCCTCGACATGGGCACGGGCCTGGACTGTGATCCGGCCCCGGCCGGTGGCGTAGGCGTGGCGGATGGCGTCCGAGCCGTCGTCGGCCCGGCGGTAGATTACGCCCCCGGTGGGGAAATCCGGCCCCGGTATGAAGTTCATCAACTCCTCGATGGTCACATCGTCGAGCCGGGTCCAGTGATCGAGCATATAGCTCAGGGCATCACACACCTCGCCCAGGTGGTGGGGCGGGATAGAGGTTGCCATGCCGACGGCGATGCCGGCAGCGCCGTTCACAAGCAGGTTCGGCAGCAGTGCCGGCAGCACCTCCGGCTCCTTCAGCGTTCCATCGAAATTGTCGAGCCAATCTACTGTGTCCTTATCTATGTCGCGTAGCAGGTCGCCGGCCATAGGGGCCAGGCGGGCCTCGGTATAGCGCATGGCGGCGGGGGCATCGCCATCTATCGAGCCGAAGTTGCCCTGCCCGTCCACCAGCACATAGCGCATGGAGAAGTCCTGGGCCATGCGCACCATGCTATCATATACAGCGGCATCGCCATGCGGATGATATTTGCCCAGCACTTCGCCGACAATGCGCGCACTTTTTTTGTAGGGCGCGTCGGGCCGGCCCAAACCCAGTTCGTGCATCGCGTACAGAACGCGGCGATGGACGGGCTTGAGGCCATCGCGGGCATCGGGCAGCGCCCGTGCCACGATCACACTCATGGCGTAGCTCAAGTACGCCGCCTGCATCTCGCGGTCAATATCCACCTGGCGGACGACACCCAGTTCCATCGGTCTATACCCCCGGTCTCGCAGTGGTTCTGGACACAGATATACGGGGGACCCAGCCCCGGCTTCAGATTCTAGCAGGGATCGGCATACCGGTCAAACATTTGTTCGATTTATGCGCCGAAAGAAGCGGAGTACGGGGATGGGGAGGGAGGCGGATTGACAGACGAGAGCGGATAGGCAAGGAGAGAAGCCCATGCCAGACACCAGACTCTCTGTGGCCCAGGAAAAGGGCCAGGTGACGATACCCAGCCCGATCTGCAAGCAGAAAGGGCGGAAGTGAGGTCAGAGAGTTTAGACCTCTATACAGAGATTAGCAGGTCGTCTGCCCACCATTAGCGGTCTGCGGCGGGCGGTTGCCCAGCGCGTCTAGGCAGGCGGGGACGGGTGGTGGAGCGGGCAGGGGCACAGCTCGCGCAGCATATCCCAGGAGTAGATACCGTAGCGATGCCCATCGCCCCAGATAACTTGCAGAGCGTAATTGCCCACCAGTTCGACCGAGGTCACGTGGGTGTCAAAGGCCGGCAATATGCGCAGCGGATCGGGGTCCTCACGCAGCGCTTTGCACTCGGCACAGGGGCAATGCGCCCGCAGATAGTCGAAGGGGTAGGCACTCTCGTGCCCATCGCTCCAACTGATGCGCAGTTCGCTTCGGGTGCGGTCGAGGACGATGTTAGTCGGGCGAATGCGGGTGGATGACATAGAACAGTGGGCAGCCGGCAGTAACTGCCTGCCGCCGGCTGCCCACTACCCACTGGGGTTAACGCGCAGCGGCCGCGGCCAGGCCCATCCCCGGGAGTTCACCGCGCATCTCCCGCAACAGATCGGCCGACCTCTTGGCCTCTTCCGCTTCCTTCAAGCCCGGGAAGCCGGTCCCTGCCGGGATCAGCTTGCCGATGATCACGTTCTCCTTCAAGCCACGCAAGCGGTCTTCCTTGCCCTCGATCGCCGCGCTCGCCAACACCTTAATAGTGTGCTGGAACGACGAGGCTGACAGGAAGCTGTCGGTCTGCAGGGCGGCTTTGGTGACGCCGAGGAGCACCGGCACCGACGATGCCGGTCGCTTGCCCTCAGCCCGCATCTTCTCATTGATCTCGTTCAACTCCAGCCGGTCAATCAGTTCACCCGGCAGCAGGTCGGTGTCGCCCGGCGCGATGATCTGCACCCGGCTGAGCATCTTACGGATGATCACCTCGAAGTGCTTGTCGTTGATATTCACGCCCTGCGAGCGGTAAACCGTCTGGACCTCGGACAGGAGATACCGCTGTGTCTCCTCCGGCCCCAGGATGCGCAGGATGCGGTGTGGGTTCTTCGAGCCTTCCGTCAACTGGTCACCGGCCTTCACGCGCGCTCCTTCCTGCACCTCCGGCATCAGCCGCGCCGCCACCGGGATCTCATACTCGCGCTCATCGCGCCGTTCGAAGATCAGCGAGATGTGCCGGTCTCGGCGGTGGATGCGCCCTTTGTGCTTGGCTGTGACCGTCTGCTCACCGCGGCTGGCGATGACATCGCCCTCGTTGACCTCCTGGCCATCCTCGACCTTGATAGACCAGTTGCCCGGCACCTCGAACTCGTCGCGCATGAGCTGGCTATCCACGATCTTGAGGATGCGCATGCCACCCTCGGCTTTGCGGATGCTGACAACGCCGTCAATATCGGCCATGATGGCCTCACCCTTGGGCTTCTTGCGCGCCTCGAACAGTTCCTCCACGCGCGGCAGACCGTAGGTAATATCGGCAGCCGAGGCCACACCGCCCGTATGGAACGTGCGCAGGGTGAGCTGCGTGCCCGGTTCGCCGATAGACTGGGCCGCGACGATGCCTACCGCCGCACCCAACTCAACCGGCTTGCCGCGCCCCAGATCGCGCCCATAGCAGTGAGCACAGATGCCGTAGCGGAGCTGGCAGGCCAGGGGCGAGCGCACATACACCTCAACGATGCCGGCCTTCTGGATGGCTTCGGCATGCTCCTCCAGGATCATCTCGCCCTTGCCGATGATCACTTCACCCGTCTGCGGATCGGCTATCGGCGCGGCGGCATAGCGGCCGACGATGCGCTCGGCCAGTGTCTGGCCGCGGACATTGTCCCTGGCACGGATCCAGATGCCCTGATCGGTTCCGCAATCCTCGGCGTTGACGATCACATCCTGCGCCACGTCCACCAGGCGGCGCGTCAGATAGCCGGCATCCGCCGTGCGCAGGGCCGTGTCGGCCAGGCCCTTGCGCGCGCCGTGGGTGGAGATGAAGTACTCCAGCGCGTTCAGGCCTTCGCGGAAGTTCGAACGGATAGGCAGCGGGATGATCCGCCCGGCCGGGTCGGCCACCAAGCCGCGCATACCGGCGAGCTGGGCGATCGGACCGAACCCGCCCTTGGTGGCACCTGATGCCGCCATAATGGCCAGCGAGCTATACGGGTCGAGCGCCTTCTTAACCGCGTCGGCGGTCTGCTGCGTCGCTTCCTGCCACAAGGCGATGGTACGTTGGTATTGCTCATCCTCGGTCAACAGGCCGCGCCGGTATTGCTTCTCCACCTCGGCTACTTCCGCCTGCACCTGCTCCAGAATCTCGGCCTTCTTCGCCGGCACAGTCAGATCCGACACAGCGATGGTCGCACCGGAGTGCGTCGAGTACTTGAAGCCGATGTTCTTAATCCGGTCCACGACCTCCGTCGTGACCTCTGGCCCCAGGCGCTGATAGACCTTGGCGACGAGCTCTTGCAGGCCGCCCCGGTCCAGCACCTGGTTGACAAAACGGACCTCCTGGGGCAGGATGAGATTGAACAACACCCGGCCAACCGTGGTTTCGATCGGCTCAGGCGGCTTCTGGCCATCCGGGAAGGGCTCCCCGCCCTCCGCCGTCCGGGCCTTCGCCACCGGCACAACCTTGATCCTGGCGTGGAGGTCCACCTGTCCTAGGCTATAGGCCAACTCGACCTCATCCATATCGGCGAAGGCGCGCCCCTCGCCCCTCTTACCCGGCTCGTGCATGGTCAGGTAGTACACCCCCAGCACCATATCCTTGGCCGGGCCGACGATGGGTTCGCCCGAGGCTGGCTTGAGCAGGTTCTGGGTGGAGATCATCAGTTGGCGGGCTTCCCAAACCGCCTTGTCCGACAGCGGCACATGCACTGCCATCTGGTCGCCGTCGAAGTCGGCATTGAAGGCCGCGCACACCAGCGGATGGATCTGAATGGCCTTGCCTTCGACCAGGATGGGCTCGAAGGCCTGGATGCCCAGGCGGTGGAGGGTCGGGGCCCGGTTCAGCAGGACGGGGCGCTCCTTGATGACCTCCTCCAGCACCTCCCATACCTCCGGCCGTTCGCGCTCGATGATGCGCTTAGCGCTCTTGACATTGGAAGCGTAGTTATACTCAACCAACTTGGCGATAACGAAGGGGCGGTAAAGCTCCAGCGCCATCGTCTTGGGCAGGCCACACTGGTGCAACTTGAGCTGCGGCCCGACAACGATCACCGACCGGCCGGAGTAGTCTACGCGCTTGCCCAGCAGATTGCGGCGGAAGCGGCCCTTCTTACCCTTGAGCATATCTGACAGCGACTTCAGTTCGCGCCGGCCACGCCGCGACAGCGCCTTACCGCGCTGCGAGTTATCAATCAGCGAATCCACCGCCTCCTGCAACATGCGCTTCTCGTTGCGCACGATGACGTCAGGCGCGCCCAGCTCGAGCAGGCGCTTGAGGCGGTTGTTGCGGTTGATCACCCGCCGGTACAGGTCATTGAGGTCGCTGGTAGCGAAGCGACCGCCATCGAGCTGCACCATCGGGCGCAGGTCAGGCGGAATGACCGGCAGCACGGTCAGGATCATCCACTCCGGGCGGTTACCGCTCTTGCGCAGGGCCTCAACCACGCGCAGCCGCTTGACAGCCCGCTTCTTGCGCTGTTTGGAGCGGGTAGTACGGATTTCATGCCACAGTTCCTTGGAGAACTTCTCGAGATCCATGTTGCGCAGGATTTCGTAGAAGGCCTCCGCGCCCATATCGGCCTTGAAGACATTGCCCCACTTGCTCTTCAGCTCGCGATAGCGCGTCTCGCCCATAAACTGCATCTGGGCCAGTTCCATCAGTTCGCGCCGATCGCCCTCAACCGAGGCTTCCGCCTTGGCGACCTCTTGCTGAACGCGGGCCTGAATGGCTTCGATCTCCTGCTCGGCCTCCTGGCGCAGCCGCTCGATCTCGGCCTGGAGGCGCTGGACGCGGCTTTCGTAGGCTTCGGTCAGCTCCGTCTTGATCTCGGTCAGCTTCGCTTCCACAGCCTCCTGCAGCAGGACGCTGTGCTCGCGGCCAATGGTCTCGCCCTTATCGGCAATGACCGTCTGAGTCGGCTCGAAGACCAGTGGCGTGCGAATGGCCGTACCCTGCTTCTCATCGATCTCACGCTGCAGGGCCTGAGCTTCCTTCATAAGAGGCTCGGTGCGAGTCTCCTGCTCGGTCTCGTAAGCCAGGTGGGCCTCGTCAATCTCGGCCTGCAGCCGGGCGATCTCTTCATCGCGCCGGGCGGTGATGGCCTGGACCTGCTGTTCCGCCTGGGCACGTACATCCTGGACCTGGCGGCTGACCTCCTCGTCGAGGCGCTTCAGGCCCTTCTGGCGGGCATCCTCGTCTACATGCGTGATGACATACTGAGCGAAATAGAGGACACGGTCGAGGTTGCGGCGTGAGATGTCGAGCAACAACCCCAGGTGGCTGGGGACACGCCGTGTGTACCAGACGTGGGCAACAGGCGCGGCCAGCTCGATGTGACCCATGCGCTCGCGCCGCACCGAGGATCGGGTGATCTCAACACCGCACTTCTCACAGATAACACCCTTGTAACGGACGTTCTTGTATTTACCACAATAGCACTGCCAGTCCTTGGTGGGACCGAAGATGGCTTCGCAGAACAGACCGTCCTTCTCTGGCCGCAGGCGCCGGTAGTTGATGGTTTCCGGCTTGAGCACCTCGCCATATGACCACGACTTGATCTGTTCTGGCGATGCCAGACTAACCCGCAATGCGCTAAACCCTTTGGCCTCCAATTGAACTCCTCCTCGCGGACTGCTGCTCGGCTCTTAGCCGGGTGGGTGTGAATCCACTTTGCGGCATTCAGAGTGTGGCGTCCAATAATGTCCAATAAAACGACAAAATGATCCTAAGACAAACGTATCCGGCGTCTGAAAGCTGAGCTTTTCAGCGCTGGCTCCGTATGTCGCGGACCTGCTCCATTTGGAGCTAATTATAGCCCGTTGGCCGGATTTGTCAAGGGCAGCGAACCTTAAATCGGGCTCACAGGAGATTAAAACTTCCCGCGAGCCCTCAGCCCTACAAAGCGTGTGACATCCACCCGCATGAACTCCGCTCGCAGGTCCACCTGCCCATGCGCCTCCAGCCAGCGACGCACCAGCCCACGCTGGTCCCACATCTCGCTCTCCGATTCGATCAGCCACACCGCATCAAAGCCCATCGTCTGCCCTCGCAGCGCTGTGTCCGCATCTGCCTGGCTCAGCCCCCCGTTTGTCCACAACCCCTCGGCCCAGGCATAAGTCGGACCGCGATAGTAGTACTCGAACGTGTATCGAATGTAGGGCATCTGAAAGATCACCAGGTCACCGGGCCGGATGTGGGCCGCCACGTAAGCCGCCGCACCCCGGAAATCGGACTTGAACGGCGTGGTCTCCTGCACATGGACCCCTTGCACGTCCAGCACCAGTAACATCGCCAGAAGCACCGCCCCAGACCAGCGTGGGATGGAACCGAGATGCGACAGCAGCGCATGCATGAAATCGGACCGCGCCGGCCCCGTGATGCCCAGCGCGACTAGCAGATAGAAAGCCGGAGCTACCCAGATGAGGTAGCGGTCGGTGAACAGCGGCCGGATGAGCGAGATGGCGAAGACCAGGACGACCGGCAGGAACAGCCACAGGAGCAAGACCGCAACATTGCGCTGGCGCTTGGGCACCTGGGCCTGGGTCACTGCCCCGACCAGCATCAGCAAGCCAAAGGGCAGCAGCACCACCGTGCTGCCCCAAGGCACCAGGCCAATACTGTAGCCGTTCAGCAACACCATCAGCATGGTCTGCAACGGCATGAAAGGGTAGCCGGTCTCAGCCGGCGTCAGCGCCATCGGCAACTGCCAGGCCAGCAGCGGCAGGTAGGGCAGTATGAGCGCCGCGAACGCCGCCGCCGCGCCCAGCCAGGCGCGCCGCCCACCCGGCCGCCAGACGAGCAGGAATGCCACTTGAAGCGGGATTAGCAGCGCCGCCAGAATGTGATTGTACATCGCCAGGCTGGTGGTGATCACGACGACAACCCACCAGTGCGCTTGCCCGCCGGTCGCCCGGTGCAGCCCATACAGCGACAGCAGTGCCAGTGTGGTGAGCAGCGCGTACATCTTCACTTCCTGGCCGTACCACACCAGATAGGGTGAGGCGGCTACGAGCGCGGCTCCCATCAGCCCGACGCGCTGCCCGAACAGCCGCCGACCCAGCGCGAAGGTCAGTGCCACACTGACAACCCCCGGCAAGAGGGAAGAGTAGCGCAGGCTGAACTCGCCCGATCCGGCCAGCGCTACCCAGCCGCGCAGGAGGAGGAAGTAAAGTGGCCCATTCTGGCCGGGTTGAGAAAAAGTGCTCAGAAGCTGGGCTGGCGGAGCCAGAGCGAAACGCAGTGCGTCCACCTCGTCGCGCCACAGGCTTTGCGCCGTGAGCCCGTGCAGACGCAAGCTATAGGCGGCCAGGACCAACAGCAATGGGCAGTAGATGGTGAGCAGTGAGCAGTGAACTGCCCAACGCTTTCCAACCGCTGCCCTTTGGCTAGTGCCCACGGCTCCTGGTGGCTCTAATGATGCTCCGTCGGAGGATGTTCTGTCGAATGGTGCTCTGGCGGTGAAGGCGGCACATACTGCGGTGGCACGGACGGGCGCAGGCTCTGCCCGATGATTTGCACGATCAGCAGCAACAACACTACTATCAGGATGCCGGTCTGGGTCGGGAGCCCGGGCCCGGCGCCGGGTGGCGGCGGATTAATCACCTGGGGCGGCAGCGCGGCGTTGCCAGCGCCAACAGGCGACTGGAAAGGTACAGGTGCGGCACTGGCCCCATCCCACATTGCGCCCAGTGCCATCAAGAACGCTAAAGCTACCAAGATAACGCTGTGCATGAAGGTCAGCCGGCGGTCGGAATGCATTCACGCCTCCTGGTTATGGTCATAGTTCGACCCATTATATCAGACGCAGGTGAGATGCGCCATATCTCGCACCTATACAGCTTTGACACAATGCGCGCCCCGTGATAAACTGCGCGCACTGGGCCAATTCTGAAAGGTCACTGAGAGAGGGCTGCACACGGACTTACCGCGCCCCACCATCCGCGTATCCGTGTGGAAATCCGTGTCGTGCAGGAGGCCATCCCATGCGTATCCTGGGCCGTATTCTTACCGTCCTCGTCGTCGCCATCGTGATCCTGGGGCTGGTCGCCGGCGGTGGCCTGTTGATGCTGGTCCGCCGCCCCTTCCCCCAGATCGCCGGGACACTGCAAGTATCGGGGCTCAAAGCGCCGGTCACGATCGTCCGCGATACCTGGGGCGTCCCCCACATTTACGCTCAAAACGCCGATGACCTGTTCTTCGCGCAGGGCTACGTCCATGCCCAGGACCGCTTCTGGCAGATGGAGTTCTGGCGCCGCATCGGTCAGGGCCGCCTGTCTGAGATCCTGGGGAACTCGACCCTCGACACCGACAGGTTTCTGCGGACACTGGGTATGCACCGCACCGCCGCCAAAGAGGTCGAGATGCTGGGCGACGAAGAGCGGGCTATCCTGACCGCTTACGCCAACGGCGTCAACGCCTATATCTCCAGCCATCCGGGCCAATTGGGCCTGGAATTCACCATCCTGAATTCGCCCGCCGTCGGCGCCAACTTCACCCCAGAGCCCTGGACGCCACTCAACTCGCTCACCTGGCTCAAGCTGATGGCCTGGGACCTGGGCGGTAACATGGATACCGAGCTTTTGCGCGCTCAGATCGCCGCCAAACTCGGCCCTGAGGCTGTGAATGAGCTTCTGCCGCCTTACCCGGCCAATGGGCCCATTATCGTGCCCAGTGGCATCGGCTGGCGCAATCTGGATTCCTCGGCTTTGGCTGCTTCCTCGCATCTGCGCACCCTGCTCGACGGTGTTGGCGCCGACGCCAGGGCCGATGGCCTGGGCAGCAATAACTGGGTTGTCGCCGGCACGCACACAGCCACCGGCATGCCGCTCCTGGCCAACGACCCGCACCTGGGTATCCAGATGCCCTCGATCTGGTACGAGGTAGACCTGCAGGGCGGCGGCTTCGACGTGACCGGCTTCTCCTTCGCCGGCGTGCCCGGCGTCATCCTGGGCCACAATGCCCGCATTGCCTGGGGCTTTACCAACGTCAATCCCGACGTGCAGGACCTGTATATCGAGAAGATTAACCCGGCCAACCCCAATCAGTATGAATATCAGGGGCAATGGGTGGATTTCGACATCGTGCCGGAGACCATTCGCGTGCGCGGGCAGCCCAATCCGGTCACACTGAATGTGCGCATCAGCCGCCACGGCCCGCTCCTCTCCGACGTGGAGGAGAGCCTGAAGCAGCCCATGGCACTGCGCTGGACTGCGCTCGACCCCGGCCATACTTTCCGTACGCTGATTGAGCTCAACCGGGCGAGCAACTGGGACGAGTTCCGCCGGGCGGCCTCCTTCTTCGACGCGCCCTCGCAGAATATCGTCTACGCCGACGTGGATGGCAACATCGGCTACCAGATGCCCGGCAAGGTGCCCATCCGCGCCAAAGGCGATGGGCTGATGCCGGTCCCCGGCTGGACCGGTGAGTACGAATGGACCGGCTACATCCCCTTCGATGCGCTGCCGACATCGTTCAACCCGGCGCGTGGCTGGATCGTCACCTCCAACAACGCTGTGGTCGGCTCCGATTATCCGTATATGATCTCACTGGAGTGGGATTACGGCTACCGCGCGACACGCATCAGCCAGCTCCTCACCGCCAAAGATAAACTGACGCTCGATGACATGACAGCCATCCAACTCGACGCACTCTCGCTCCCAGCCCAGCAGATTGTCCCTTATTTCAAGGACCTGCGCACCGGCGACACCCGCGCCGATGCCGCTCTCGACCGGCTGCGCACCTGGGATTTCCGCGAGACCCGCGACAGTGTCGCCACACTTATCTTCGAGGACATCTTCCTGCACCTGCAGCGCGACCTGTTCAGTGACGAACTCGGCCCCGACTTGAGTAAAACATATCTGGAGAGCGGCTCACGGGCCGACTTCGTCATGACGCAGATGCTGGCCGATCCAGCAGCGCACTGGTGGGATGACGTGACGACGCCCGACAGGCAGGAGACTCGTGAGGACATCCTGAAGCGTAGCGTGGCCGAGGCGGTCGCTGATCTAACTGCCCGGCTTGGCCCGGACATGAACGGCTGGACCTGGGGCAAGCTGCATACCGCGACCTTTGTCAACCAATCGCTGGGCCAGTCGGGCATCGGACCAATCGAGGCTCTGTTCAACCGTGGCCCCTTCGCCGCCGACGGCGGCAGTGCTCTCGTCAATGCCACCGGTTGGAGCGCAGCCTCGCCCTTCCAGGTACGTAGCCTGCCCTCCATGCGGGCAGTCTATGATCCCGCCTCATGGAGCAACTCGCGCACCATCCATACCACCGGTCAGTCCGGCCATCCTTACCACAAACATTATGACGACTTTATCGCGCTGTGGCTGAATGGCCGAACCCACCCGATGTTGTGGGATCGGGCTGAGGTGGAGAAGCAAGCCGAGGGTGTGCTGACGCTGACGCCTTAGTAATCGGCCAGCTTCACCCGCCAACCTGGCTCGACGTCGGCCAGGCCGATGCCCAGGCTTCGGCGCAACCAGTCATCCATCGAGGTTGACGCCGGCAAGAGGGTCAGCGGGGCCAAGAGGGGATTGGCTCCCTTGCCCCCGAAAGCATAATCAATCAGTGTCAGCCACTCGGCCCGCGCCAGCGGCCAGCCGAGGATTTCCGGCTGGCCGAAGGACGGGCGCACCATCACCGGCGTCGTCCACAAGACATCCAGCGGCAAGAGATGGTCGCTGGCCAGCGCCCGCTTCAAGCCGTCCTGCGCCTCGGCGTCCAGCAGCGGCTCGCCCAGTACGCGCCGCACCTCCCATTCGACCAGCGCCGTCAGTGCCGCTTCCTGCGGCGGGGTCAGCTCACCGTGAGCCTGTTCCCGGGCCAACGATTGGGTCATGGCAGTCACGATCTGCCGACGCAAGGGTCTGACGCCTGAGGCCCGGTCGTCGCTCACCGGCACGCCCATGACCCAGGGCGAGGGGACGACCAGGTCCGGCAGTTCGGTCAGTTCTTGTGCCAACGGCTCTATGGAGATAGCCAGCGGAACCGATATAGATATATCAGTACCGCCCAGGTCGCGATCAATGCGCTGGTATAATCGGTCTAACCCCGACACGAGCGGGCGCACAAACTCGGCATCGAGCTGACGATAAGTCACGTAAAATAGCGCCGTCTGATCACTGACGGTAGCACCCCAGACCTCGAACACGGGGCCGGTGTGCAGCCAGCGGCCGTTGGCCCAGCGGAACGACTCCAACCTCTCGATTGTCTCCTGTCCGCTTGTTAGGCGGGTCCGCATGACGATGAACCGGTCGCGCGTGCTGCGCCGGAGAATCCGACCCACGATCTCGCCCCCCACGGCCAGCCGGACCTCGGAGCGGTCATAACGGCCCGCCTGGAGGCGCAACCAACCGGTGCTGAACGGGTCCTGGAGTTCCTCAAACGTGTTCCGGTCGTGGCGACGGATCGCTTCCGCCTCGGCATTCAGCAGAAAGATGAAGTAGTCCGGCGATCGCTCCAGGGCTGACAGCGAGAGGTCCAACGCAGATGTGAGCGCGCCTTCGATGCTATCCGTCTTGCCCAACGCGGCGATCACCTTGCGCACGGCGGTAGGCCCCTGCTCAGCCGCCAACGCCGCGATGTAGTTCGAAGGCGCTGTCGCCGTCACCAAGCCACGCTTGCTGGCCTCCCAATCGGCGGCCTGCTCGGCCAGTGTCGCTTGCAGACGGGCATCGGCAGGCTGAGGCAGGGGCAGCCCGGCGCGGCTGTAGATGACCTTGCGGCTGATCTGCCGCGCCAGTTCGTCAACCAGGCTAGCCGGTGGCAGCCCACCAGGGCCACCCCCGCCACTATGGGGCGAGGGAAAGGCCAAGACGCCGGATGCCAGCCAGTCAACTGCCGGCGGCAGCGAGACCGAATGGGTGATGTCCACCGCGATCGAGGGAACTGAGTCGCAGCCGAAATCTGTGCACGTCCAGTGGATTGCATTAAGCACCCGGCTCAGCACGTCCCGCGCTGCGTCCTCGTCGCGGGCAGAGTAGAGCACGGTCACGGTACCCGATTGGATAGCCTGACGCGGCCCCCACCAGCTCTCGTCCAGCCGGGCATGACGCCACTCCTGGCCCATACGCCGATATTCCCACGTCACCTGCACCTCGCGCCCGCTGGTTGCTGTGAGCTGCACATCCGCCCAGGCGCGGTCGCCCTCCACCTGGATACTCAGTACCTCACGCGGCACGATGCTGAACTGGCGGAAGCTGTCAAAGGTGCTTCCCTGAGCAGCCACCCAGCTCCGGTCGGTCGGGTCCTGGAGCGACAGGAACAATTCACGGTCGTCCGCTGTGATCGCCCGCAACTCTTGCGTAACGGCTTCGCGCACCGCGGCCTCCAGCCGGTGTTGCCCTTCCTCTGTCATAGCGCGAACGGTGACAATGACGGCGACAGTGGTCAGCGCTACAGCCGCCAGCGCCAGCCACAGGCGGCGCCAGTTGTGAGTTGGCTGGGGCTCCGCCGGCTCCGGCTCAAGCTCTGACTCGCTCTCGGAGATGTGCCAGTCCAGTTTGACGCTCACGGTCGAATGGGAAAGTCTCGCATCGCCTGGCCATAATTCGCAGCGGCGAAGCTACGCCATCCGCTCTCAAAGGCTCTCAAGTCATTGACCGACAGGCCCAGGCGTAGCACATCCGCCATGAGTGCGTGCTCTTGCGCCGTTCGCAACAACTCGCCGATGTATTGGCGCCCGTATGTCTGAGCCACATACTCAATGAGCGTCCAGGCTTGCCCTTCGGGAAGCTGCCAGGAGGGCGCAGAAGCCAAATTCTCTAGCGGCACCCATTCGTTCTTTGCCAATGGCGCCAACAGCAGGTTCTTAAAACCGGCCCACTGTTGTCGAAAGTCTGCCGTCCCCAGCGTCATCACGGCGCGGTCGAATTCCCGATACAAGGCGGCTTGCGCCAGGAGCGCGCTGGCGGCACGCACATCCCTATCGAAGACCGCCTGCCCTCCGCCGGTGCGCGAGACCGCCTTCAGGCTGAAACTGAGCGCCAGGATCATCAGGGAGCCGCCGCGCCCGGTGGGGTCGTCCTGGCGAATACCGATCGCGTGCGGCGAGGGCAGTGCCACTGCCGGCCCCTCCGGATCTAGCAACCGCATTGCCTCGGCCAGTGTCAACGTCGGGCTGAGTTCCACCGTCAACGTCAGGTCGGCGGGGCAGCCCAGGTCAAGACACACCTCCTGAACATAGGGCGTGAGTGTTGCCAGCCACGCCTCCACCTGAGGCCGGTCGCGCTCATAGAAGTCGAACCGAATGTGGGCTGCTTCGACGCTGGCGGCCTGGCCCCAATAGGACAGGAAGGCCAGGCTTGGCGCGGCCCGCTTCCAGGTGTCACCGACCCAGCGATAAAACTGAACCTGGTCGGAGACCACCGGCTTCTTATCATCCGGCCCGCCCAGGTTAAAGATGTTGTCAGCCGGCCGCTCCGCCCGCACTTCGGCCCAGGCCCACTTTCCCTCCAGGCCCAGGGCCAGTATCTCGACCTGCTCCGAAGCGGCTTCTCCTCCGACTCTATCTTGCAACAGGGTACGTTGCGCCTGCCGCCATTGGCTATCAGCCGGGTCTTGAAGCGACATGAATATCTCCTCGTCACCGCGCGCCAATGCCTGGGCTTCCAGCGTCACCACCGAGCGCAGTTCATTTTCCAGGCGGCGTTGTCCTTGCTCCTGCGCCAACCACACACCGGCTACCGCTATAGCCGCGAGCACCAACCCCATGCTCGCCAGGACGCGCCAGTGGCGGCGCGCCGTCGCTTGCTCCAGCGGCGCTGTGGTCTCATTTATATCCGGCGGTGCGTCCCGATCCTCGATCTCCCAATCCAGATCAACACCCATGACAGCCAACCTCCCAACCCAGATCACCGCACGTCAACATTCAAACACCAATAAATACGTCATCCTACAGCGATTTCGATCACCGTGCCATCACCCTGGCGCAGCAGGAGCGCGCCACTGGCATTGATCCCCTCAGCCGTGCCGGCTACCTGCCCGGTCGGCGTCTGCACGACCACAGGCCGGCCTAATTGGTCCAGCCGGGCGTTCCACTGCCGGTGGAGAGAGACACCGCTATAAACTGTTGCCAGGTGTGCCTCGGCTCGGACGAGTAAGGTCTGCAGCAGACGCACGCGGTCTACCGGCTGCCCCAGCTCCAGGCTCAGGCTGGTGGCCAGGCCGACCAGTTCGTCCAGCCCTGCCGCGGCGAAATCCAGATTAACGTTCAATCCCAAGCCGATGACGGCCCACTCCAACGCTGCGCCCAGGAGCGACAGTTCGGCCAGGATGCCACCCAGCTTCCGGCCTCGCACGAGCAAATCATTGGGCCATTTGAAACCCACCCTCAGGCCGGTCTCGGCTTCAACCGCCTCGGCTGCGGCCAACGCCACCGCCAGCGTCAGTTGTCCCGCCCGGTCCGGCGGCAGGGGTGGCCGCAGCACCAGCGACATCAAAAGAGCCGTGCCCGGAGGGGCCTGCCAGCGCCGGCCTTGCCGCCCCCTGCCCGCGGTCTGCTCCTCGGCCAACACCAGCGTCCCCTCCGGCGCACCCTCGGCAGCCAGGCGTTTGGCCTCGTCGTTGGTCGAGCCTACGACCGGATAGACCAGCACAGGCCGACCCAATACTTGCGTTTTCAGACCATTCAGGATAGACGCGGCTTCCACTTCGATCTGCCCTATCAGCCAGGCGTGAACCCGTTTACCCCTGTGCCCGGCCATTCTAGCATAGAACGAAGAAGAACGAAATGGACGTTTTGTGACTTACTTCACAATAATTGCCTCCCGGCCAGTTTTCTGATAGAATAGCTGGTAATGGAACACTTATGGACCCCCTGGCGCATGGCCTACTTGCGGGGTGAGGATCAGGTGGCTGAGGGCTGCATCTTCTGTCACAAAATCGAGGCGAAAGACGACGCGGCCGAGCATATCGTCGCCCGTGGGACGCAGTGCTTCGTGGTCTTGAACCGCTATCCCTATAACAACGGCCACCTGCTGGTCGTGCC
This sequence comes from Chloroflexota bacterium, assembly GCA_902812335.1. Classification (GTDB taxonomy): domain Bacteria; phylum Chloroflexota; class Anaerolineae; order DSLN01; family DSLN01; genus DSLN01. Next base: position 33,540 of record CADDZL010000002.1, read on the forward strand.
CTATGCCCACGTCCCTTCGCTCGAAGACCTGGACACCCGGACGCGGGCTGAACTGATGGAACTGGTGGTGCGGAGTCTGACTGCGCTGCGCACCGCCTATCACCCCAATGGCTTCAATGTAGGTGTCAACATCGGCCAGGCGGCCGGCGCTGGCGTGGCCGACCACGTGCATCTGCACGTCGTCCCGCGCTGGAGCGGCGACACCAACTATATGTCAATTATCGGGAACACGCGTACGATTGCTGAATGGTTGGATGAGACCTATCAGCATCTCAGAGCAGCCTGGGGGCAATAGAAGCGACACCACTTGCGTGTAACGCGCCCCCGGCAGTCACGGCGCACCCGCCGGAAAGGTGAATCATGAGGACAAACGGAGATCACGCCAGAGAAGCTGTGATCGTCAGCGCGACCCGGACCCCGGTAGGCAAGTTCCAGGGCGCGCTGCAGTCGGTGCCGGCCACCCAGCTCGGCGCCATCGCCATTCGCGGCGCTGTCGAGCGTGCCGGAATTGACGGCAGCCTGGTGGACGAGGTCATCATGGGGTTGGTGGTGGCCGCCGGGACAGGCCAGGCGCCGGCTCGCCAGGCGGCCCTTCGCGGCGGCCTGCCCAACGAGGTCGGTGCGGTTACCGTCAACAAGGTCTGTGGCTCCGGCCTGAAGGCGGTCATGCTCGCCACCCAGGCCATTCGGGCTGGCGATGGAGACGTCTTCGTCGCGGGCGGCATGGAGAGCATGAGCAATGCCCCCTACCTGCTGCCCAAAGCGCGCAATGGCTACCGCTTCGGCCATGATACCTTGCTCGACTCGCTGATCACCGATGGCTTGTGGTGTTCCTTCGAAAAGCAACTGATGGGCAACGCCGCTGAGTTCATCGCCGACAAGTTTGAGATCAGCCGCGAGGAGATGGATGCCTTCGCGCTGGAGAGCCACCGCAAAGCCATCGCCGCTATAGATGCCGGCAAGTTCAAGGCCGAAATCACGCCGGTTGAGGTCGTCCAAAAAAAGCAGGTCAGGCTGGTAGATACTGACGAAGGCCCGCGGCGGGATACCAGCATGGAGGCGTTGGCCGCCCTGCCCCCGGCCTTCAAGCCCGACGGTCGGGTCACGGCGGGCAACGCGCCGGGGCTGAACGATGGTGCGGCTGCTCTTGTCCTCATGAGCCAGACTAAGGCCGAAGAGCTGGGCATCCGTCCTATGGCACGCATCGTGGCCTACACCCACGCTGCTGTCGAGCCCGTCTGGCTCTTCTACGCACCGGTCAAGGCCATGTCCAGGCTGCTGGAAAAGACCGGCTTCAGGCTTGAAGACATTGACCTCATTGAGATCAATGAAGCCTTCGCCGCCCAGGTTCTGGCCGATGCCCGTGGCATGGAGCAGGCCGGCCACAGATGGGACTGGGATAAGGTCAACGTCCATGGCGGCGCGGTGGCGCTGGGCCACCCGGTCGGCGCCAGCGGTGCCCGCCTTCTGACCACGTTGCTCTATGCCCTGAAGGACCGTGGCCTGGAGCGCGGCCTGGCTACCCTCTGTCTGGGCGGTGGCGAGGCCGTAGCGATGATCGTCGAGTTGGTTCCCTGATCCGTCGTCCCACCATCGGCGATTTCTCTGCTCAGCAGGTATTTCATAACATGTACTCCTAATTTTCTCTCCTAACAAGAGGCTGGTATAATCCCCTCCTTCCCACCTGAGGTGGAAAAGAAGATCATCGCGCTCTCCTTAGAGCGTCCCAGTTGGGGCTGTGACCGCCTGAGCGCTCATCTTAAGCTGGCCGCAACCAGGGGCTCCCCAGTGGTGGCTACCTGTAGCTCCTATGCCTTCGGTTTCCTGCACACCTCCAAGCAACCCGAAGCCGCCGTCGCCGTCCTGCATAATGACGCCCCACCCTTCTACCAGGAGCGCGCTATCCCGGTCACAGCGGTCTTGACCGACAAGGGGCGGGAGTTCTGTGGCACCGAACGGTCAACGAGTATCTCTAGTAGCCAATCTCACACCTCGTCGTCCGCCACATACCCCTGTGGTCGCAGATACGCCACCTGTCGCCACGCGGCGACCTGGTCGGCGACCTCCTCGCGCAGGATATTGCCTGAGACGTGCATGAGCGTATCCCCATAGTCCGGGTCAATCGTCATACCGGCCAGGCAGGGGAAATGGTGGTGCAGCATCCCGGCCTCGTATTCAGCCTCATCTACTGATACACCGATCAGGTGCTCAGCCACGTAGCGGGCACAACCACAGACACTATCGCGCTCGACCTCGGCAACGGTGATGACGCGCGTAGTTGGGTCACAGGTCAGGCGGAGGTTGGGCCGGCCAAAGTAATGGGCGAACTCGGCGATGAGCAGGTCGTCATACTCGACCTTACGGCGGCGGAGGTTGTAGCTTGCCTCGGTGAGCGAGCACAAGGGTTTGGGGAATACTGAGGCAACGCCGATCTCGGCCAGCCAGCCGCGCAACTGGTTAGCCAGGCCCGGCGGCAGCCACTCAAGCCGGTCAACCGGCGCGATCACCGCCCGTGCACCGCTCATGCGGGCGACCTCGGGCACGAGTTCGGCAGCGCTGGGGCTTTCGCCCAGGGCCAGCACCAGGTCGGCCTGAGGCAGGCTCGCCGGCAGGAAGTCGGCCGGGTCGTCCAGGATACGCGGCGGCACCGCCGGTATCTGCCATATGTCAATCGTCCAGTCCGCCGGGCCATGCTCACGTACGTTGGCAGCGATACGCCGGCCATACTCGCCCTGCACCATCATCAAGATGCGCATGGTCCCACTCCTTTACCTGCTTATAGCTCGCCCAGTCTTTCGGCCACAACGACCAGGTCGCCGGACGTGTCCTTGTTGAAAGGCGCGCCGGTCAGGTCGCCGTGAAACTGAATGTGGGTGAAGCCCGCCCAGGTGAGATGGCTGAACAGTTCACCGCGTCGCCAGGGGCGTTGCAGGGTGCTGTTGACTTCGACCTGCCAGCCGCCGTCCTGCTTCGTAAATAGCGCGGTGTGGAAGGTGATCAATTGGTCGCCGTAATCAGCAAAGCGCCAGATCAGGGCTTCGCGCCCGCCGACGGTGCCTGCGTCAGGGGCAAAAAAGCGCGGCCGCTCGCGCCAGCGCCGGTCATAGTTCAGGTTGTGTAACACCAGCAGGCCGCCCGGCCGCAGCCGGTCACGAAATGACCTGAGCGTCGCCTCCATTTCCTCGTCGCCCAGGACATGGACGAGGGAATTGCCCAGGCAGACGAGGGCATCATAAGGTTCGGTAAAACGCTCGCCCAGGTCAGCAAAACCCGCCACTTCAAAGCGCACATTCACACCGATCACGGCAGCATGCTGGCGCGCCAACGCGATCATCGCCGGGCTGGCATCCGCCCCGGCGACGTGCAACCCCCAACCGGCGAAGGCCACGGCATGCCGCCCACTGCCGCAGGCGGCATCCAGAACCGAGCATACATTCCGCCGATCAAACAGCCGCCGGAAGAAGGGCAGTTCGAACGCCAGCCGGGCCGGCCAGTCGTTCATCGTATCGTAGAAGGGCGCCAGGCGGTCGTAGAACTCGCTCGCCTGAAGTGTGGGCTCCATTCCTACTCTCCAGGGTCATTGCGACCCATGTTCATATCCGCATAGCTGATGTAGTAGGGCAAGTTAATCGCGCCCGTCGGACAGATTTCTTCACACCTCGCCGAGTATATGCAGTTCTCCGGCCACGTGATAAAGGCCAGCTTGCCCACCAACGCCAGCGCCTGCGTGGGGCAGTGGATGACACACACGCCGCAGCCATTGCAGCGTTCCGGGTCAATCTCCGGCAACAGCCATTCATTTGTCCGTTCCAAAGCCACCTCCCGCCCCGCGCTTAAACCAACCGCCTCACGGTCAGGGCCATTGTAACCGTGAGGCGGCGGGGCGTCTGTGACTTTGGTTGTGCAGTGGTCCTTACGGGATTCGAACCCGTGTCTGCGCCTTGAGAGGGCGCTGTCCTGGGCCTCTAGACGAAAGGACCTTAGCGACGTCAATCCTCGATTGCTCGCATTCTACCAGTCTCGGCTGGTTCTGTCAAGGAATGTCAGGGCGTGTGTCACGCTGGAGGCGACATCTATCATGCCACATCCATGACATACGGTACTGGTGCTGTGACCTGATCTGGCTTATGTTATAAGCTAGCGATGGTACGATGTGACTTTAGTCCATGCAGCCAGGCGCAAAATCCTCGATAATCCGGTATGTTTGTGATCTTCTTCACTAAGGGGAGGCCGAATGGATGAAGCCATAGCTGAACCGAGTGGGCCGCGCCCGCGGCCCGGCTGGCACCGGGTTCTGCCGCCATTCTGGGCCATGATGATATTGGCCGCAGTTATCGGTGGCATCATTGGCCTGGGCGGCTACACTTTCGTCTACGCCAACGGCTTCTCATATCTCTCCGATGATCCCAAAGCCTGCGTCAACTGCCATATCATGTGGGACGTGTATGATGGCTGGAACCATAGCAGCCACAAGGCTGTGGCTACCTGCAATGATTGCCATGTGCCTCACACCCTCGTGGCCAAGTATGCCATCAAGGCGCTGAGCGGCATAAACCACAGCACCGCCTTCACCACCGGCAACTTCCCGGAGCCGATTCGCATCAACTCGCGTGACCGTGCTATCGCGCAGCAGAACTGCCTGTACTGCCATGGCGACCTGGTAACGCTCATCAGCCACCAGGACAGCCCTGATCCGACCGACTGTCTGACTTGCCATGGGACGGTAGGGCATGGGCGCTAATCATACCCCTCAGGAGGCAACAATGACATCATCGGACCGTTCTCCCTGGACTCGCCGCAACATAGGCCTGCTGATCATCGCCTTTATCGTGGGTGCCGGCATTATGGGGGGTATCGCCGCCCTCCTGCTCAGCATCCAGGAGCGCAAAGTCGAGGCACAGCAGTACCCCCTCAAGGTGGTTGAGATCTCGAAGAATGAGCTCGATCCAGCCGTCTGGGGTCGCAATTTCCCCCGCGAATACGATTCCTTTCTGAAAACTTCCACTGATACAATCACAACAACCTATGGAGGCTCCGTCCCCTACAGCAAGCTGGAACGTGACCCGGCCCTGGTGCGCCTCTACGCTGGCTACCCCTTCAGCGTGGACTATAACGAGGAACGGGGGCATTACTATGCACTCATTGACCAAAAGAAGACCAAGCGCCAGGAAGTGGTCAAGCAGCCGGGGGCCTGCGCCAACTGCCATGCCGCCGAAGCGCCGCAACTAATCGCCGAGATGGGTTGGGAGAATTTCAATCATACTCCGTATAAGGAACTCCAGGACCGACTGCACACGGGGACCTCCTGCGCCGACTGCCATGATCCGGAGACCATGAACCTGCGCATCACCCGACCGGCCTTTATCAACGCCATGACCGCGCGGGGCATTGACCTGAACCAAGCCACCCGCCAGGAGATGCGCACCTATGTCTGTGCTCAATGCCATGTCGAGTATTACTTCCAAGGGGACAACAAAGTCCTGACCTTCCCCTGGAGTCAGGGGCTGACGATTGATGACATTGACGCCTATTACGAGAAGATCGGTTTCAAAGACTGGACGCATCAAGAGAACGGTGCACCCATGATCAAGATTCAGCACCCCGAGTTCGAGATGTGGAGCACGGGCATTCACGCCCGGTCGGGGGTCTCCTGCGCTGATTGCCACATGCCCTATATACGCGATGGCGCAATCAAGGTGTCCGATCACTGGGTGCGCAGCCCGCTGACCAACATCAACCAGGCCTGCCAGACCTGCCACAGGGAGAGTGAGCAGGAACTGAAAGATCGGGTGATCTCGATTCAGGACCGCACGGCTGAACTACTGCGCCGCACCGAAGCAGCCCTGCTGGATGCCAGCGACGCCATCATGGCCGCGCAAAAGGCTGGGGCCAGCGATGCCGACCTGGCCACAGCTCGCCAGGACTACCGTCGTGGCTCCATGCGCTGGGACTTCGTCTCATCCGAGAACAGCATGGGCTTTCACAGCCCACAGGAAGCGGCGCGCGTCCTGGCCACGGCGATTGACCTCGCACGCCAGGCCCAACTGGAGGCCCAGCGGGTGATGCCGCACTGAGCGGAGGGCGCAGCAACAACCGAACCTGAAGCCGAATCGTGAGGCTGGACGAACGAAGCCCTGCGGGCTGGCGGAAGCATCCTGCGCCCGGCGGGGCTTTGTTCATTCAATTTGCATTCTGGGACAGTTGCAGTACACTCACGACATCTTCTCCTCTGCGTGAGGTGAGTCCGAGTGCGCCCACACCGCTGAACGTCGAGCAATACATATGCGCCTGTGGGCATTCAGATGAGGTTTCTCCGCATAAATGGTCTACTACACAAGGGAGTTCCCTTGGCCGCTTTCCTGCACCTCTATGGCCGGCGCAACAAGGAGGCAAGCGCATGAGCGATGACAATCTACAGCGGAATACATACCAGGAGAACGTGTGGCAGACGGCGCTAGCAGGGCTGCTGCATGACATCGGCAAGTTCGCGCTGCGGGCTGACGTGGGCAAGCGGGAGATAACTGACCACGAATCGCTAGGCGAAGTGAAGTACGAGCACGCGCTGTACAGCGACAGCTTCGTCCAGGAGTATCTGCCAGCAGAATGGCGCAGCAGAGTCACAGCGCCGCGACGGCACCACAACCCTCAATCTGACCAGGATTACCAAGTGCAACTGGCCGACTGGCTTTCATCAGGCGAGCGCGAGGAGGGCGAGGACAACAAGGTACCTTACCTGCTGTCGATCTTTGCGCGCCTGGCCGGCCATAACGCCCGTGCCTATGTGCCGCTGGCCCGCCTGAACCCGGCGCAGGGCCATATTTTTCCTACCCTGGGTGAGCCGGGCGGCTGGCGTCGTGAGTACCGTGACCAGTACAAGGCCCTATGGGACGAATTCACTGCGGAGTGCAAGCGGCTGCCGGTTGACAGCCTGGTGACGTTCCTGGAATCGTTGTATGGTCTGCTGCAGGAATTCACTTGGTGTATTCCCTCGGCCTATTATGGGAATGTGCCGGACGTCAGCCTGTTTGACCATGCGCGGACGACGGCGGCGTTGGCGGCGTGCCTGGCGGCCGACGGGCGCGACGGCGCGTGGTGTCGGCGCGTCACCGACGATTTGAAGGCGAAGCAAGGCGACGAAGAGGTGTGCTTGCTCGTGGGCGGCGATCTCTCGGGCGTGCAGGCGTTTCTCTACACGCTGGCTTCCGCTGGTGCGGCCAGGTCGCTGCGGGCGCGCTCGTTCTATTTGCAATTACTGACCGAAGTAGTGGCCCAGTACGTGCTGGACGAGTTGGACCTGCCGATCACGAATCTGCTATATGCTGGCGGAGGCAATTTTCTTCTTCTGGCCCCAGTCATGCAAGATGGCAGGCTGCAACGCTCTCGGGCTGAAATCAGTCAGAAGCTGATGGCCGCGCACGATGGCGCATTGCATCTGACACTGGCCGCTGTGCCAGTGCAGGCAGGTGAGTTTGGATACGGCCACTTTTACCAGGTATGGGACAGGCTGCAGCAGCGGCTGGCCGTTGAGAAACGCCGTCCTCTGGCTGACCTCGATCCGGCACAGTTGGCGCAAGAGATAGGTGGCCCTGGCGGTGAGGGCGGCAGCACTGACAGGGTATGCAACGTGTGCGGACGGGAAAGCAGGCGCGCCATCCCGGCGGACAAGGACGGAGTTCGTAAGTGCCTCTTTTGCGCCAGCCTAGAGGACCTGGGCGCGCAGCTCTCACGTGCGACCCATCTGGTCTGGCTTAAGTCGTCCCCTCAGGCCTCGATAAGCAAAGAGCCAGCCGAGTGGTGGCGCACCATGATGACCTTTGGTGTGAATATCTACGCCATCAGCGCTAACGAGCCACCCAAGAGCACTGGCTATATCGGCTACTGGCCCAAGCAGTTGGAGATCATCCGCGTCAACCCATTGTCAACGGGGGCACGTTACGCCACCACTCTTCAGAAGGAATTGGGTGAGTCAGGCGCGCCGGTAGTGAACGCCTACCGCCCCTTTGCACAGCTTACTCCATTTAAGGATCGGCGGGTCATGACATTCGATGAACTGGCTCAGGCAAGCCGGGGCATCACCCGCTGGGCTGTATTGCGTATGGACGTGGATAACCTGGGGGATACCTTCCGTGACGGCTTTAAGCAGGGTGATAAGAATATCCTGACGCTTTCACGCGTGGCGGCTTTATCGTTCGCGCTGCGCTTGTTCTTCGAGGGCTGGTTACCTAGGCTGGGTGAACGCGGCTGGCGCCATGCTCAGGAAGACGACCCGGCTGGCGGGCGTATTCGCGAGAACACGTTATACGTGCAATACGCGGGCGGCGACGATCTATTCGTCGTAGGCGCATGGGATGCGCTCCCTGAGTTTGCGACGCGCATCCGTGAGTCATTCCGCGCTTACGCCTGCAACAACCCAGCCATTAGCATCTCAGCCGGCATCACGCTGGCCGATGAGAAATTCCCGCTCTATCTGGCAGCGGAACAGGCGGCTGAGGCTGAACATGCGGCTAAGAGCTTCATCCGCCCGGATGGTCGAGGTAAAGATGCGGTGTGCTTCTTAGGGCAGACGGTCGGCTGGGAGCAGTTTTACGCAGCCCGCCACCGTGCTCACTTAATGGCGGGTTGGTGTGACGGTTCTGAGGGCGAGCCATTGCCCAAGTCGATTATCCAATCGTTCCTGGCGATTGACGCCGAGTTCCAGCGGGGCCCGGTCGAGAAAGGTCGCTTCCCCAGCGCGGGCAAGCGGCGCAGCCAGTTCTACTATGGGCCGTGGGTATGGCATGCAGCCTACAGGCTGACCCGCACGATCGCAGCGCTCAGCCGCGCGCCGCAGGTAGCTGGGACATTGAAGCAATGGGAGGAAGAGCTATTGAACCCAGACACGCATCTGATCGCCATTATAGGACTTTCCGCCCGCTGGGCGGAACTGTTGACACGAAAGGAGAGCAGACGATGAGCGACTTTGACAGGAATCGCGAGCAGGCCCGCCGGCGCGGGGACCCGCCTCCGGCTGGAGGCGGCGATCGACTTCACCACGTGAAGAAGATCATCAGCACAGATGATCCACAACTGCTGGTCAGACAGGCCGAAGAGATCGGCCGGCAGGTGGCCGAGGCCAGGTTGACGACCAGTCAGATTCGCAACGTGTATGGGCCGGTGCGCCAGATCGAATTAACCTGGCCGGAGACCATCCAAACGGAGGAGGATCGGCGAAACGCGAACGTGGCATATCGGCAAGCGATCCTGCTCAAGCCCAAGATGGGCTACCTGGCTGCGCGTGAGAAGAAACTAGCGGACCTGGAGCAGATCTTCAGCGCAGCCATTGACGAGATCAGCCAGGCAGCAGATCAGGGCGAGCGACGGGTTCGCTTCAGGCGGTTCGTGGAGTTCTTCGAGGCCATCCTGGCCTATCATAAGAAATATGGTGGCAAGTAGGAGGGCGCCATGGACGGGAGAACCATTCAACTCTACGGTCGGATCATTCTGCGCGGCGACATCCGCGCGCTGTCCGGTCTGCACATCGGCACATCGAAAGACACGGTGGGGATCGGTGAGGTGGATTTGCCGGTAATCCGCGATGCCTACCGTCGGCCCTATGTGCCAGGCTCGTCGCTCAAAGGCAAGATGCGCTCGCAGTGGGAGAAGCTGAAAGGCGTACAGCAGAACCAGCAGATCGGCAGAGTCGAGGGCAAAGAGGTCTGGATTCATGCTTGTGAGGACTTGGCCTGCCCGGTCTGTACGATCTACGGCGTGACCGGCGACTTTGCCAAAGACGCTCCCACCCGGCTGGCGGTGCGCGACGTTCCGCTCAAGCCGGAGAGCCTGGAAGGCACGACGGCGATTCTGTACTCCGAGGTTAAGTGGGAAGTGGCGATTGACCGCGTGACCAGTGCGGCGTCCCCGCGACAGATGGAGCGGGTACCCGCCGGCGCGGTGTTTAGCCCAATGGAACTGGTCTTCAGCGTGTACAAGGCGGCCGACCGGGCCCGCTTCGGCGACGTGCTCACCGGCCTGCAACTGGTGGCAGATGACTACCTGGGTGGCCAGGGTAGCCGGGGCAGCGGCAAAGTCGCATTTGAAGACCTGTCGGTGACGCTCAAGACAGGCGATGAGTACCGTGAGGAGACCCACCCCAGCTTCAGTCACAAATCGCTGGAAGAGCTGATCGCGGCCCGGGCTGAGTTGCTCAAGTGGATCGAGGAGCACATCGCGGTCAATGGAGGTGCGTAATGGCGATGGTGACGCTGCGGCTCAACGGGCCGTTTCACGTGGGGCAGGACACTGGCGCCGAGCGGCAGAAGGTCCATGCCTACATCCCATCGGACACACTATTCAGTGCACTGGTCACAGCCTGGGCGCAACTGGGCCGGGCCGATGAGGTGATCGAGCAATTTCGGGGTCAACCGCCGTTCACGTTGACCTCGGCGTTCCCCTGTCTGCTGGCGCGAACTGATCCTCCGCGAGCGCTGGTGCGCCTGTTGCCGCTGCCGCTGGTCAGACTGCCAGCCGATGAGTTGCTGCCACCCAGGCAGAAGAAGGGCATTCGTTGGGTGTCGTGGGGCGTGTTTGAAAAGCTCTGCGCCGCGCAGACACTTGAGGGTGAGACGAGTGAGGCAAACCGGGTCCAGGCTGGAACGGTTTGGCTCTTGCGAGAGGAGCGCGAAGCGATCAGCCGGGGCTGGGGACGCGAAGCCGATTCCGTGATATGGTGGGCGACGGAGGCAGTGCCGCGGGTAGTGGTAGACCGGGTCACCAGCGCGAGCAATCTGTTCTATACTGGCCGGATGGCGTTAGCCGAGAACGTAGGGCTGTGGTTCGCCATCAGAGGTGAGGGCGGGGTGGAGGTGGCATCGCGTTGGTTGGACCTGGTCGGACGGGCACTGCATGTGCTGGCCGATGCCGGCTTGGGGGGACTACGCAGTGCGGGCCACGGCGCATTTACGTGGGCATGGGACGATGGGCCAGCGCCCCTGCTAAGAGAAAGCCAGATCGAGGCAGGCTACGCTGTAACGTTGGCGCGCTACGCGCCAAAAGACGAGGTAGAAGTAGCTCGCTCACTGCAGGCGCGGGCTGCCAGCTATCAATTGGTCACTATCGCGGGCTGGTGCCAGGACGAGGCGCTGCATCCCTGGCGGCGCAAGCGCGTGCGGTTGGTGAGTGAAGGCAGCGTGATTGGCCGGCTGGAAGGGCCTATGGGCCGCCTAGTGGACGTGAGGCCTACCGGTGCGCCGCAGGCCAATTTCGGTGAGCGCGGCGTGTATCGTTACGGCTACGCCTTCCCGATGAGCGTGCGGCCCGAAGCGCTGCGGGAGGTGGCCCATGACTGAACGCCTGGGGGTGAACTATGCGTTGGACATCGAAGTGCTGACGCCCTTGCATATCGGCTGCGGGCGTAAGCTAGTCCAGGGATTCGACTTTGCAGTGCAGAACGGGGTCACCTATCGGTTGAATGAAGATGCCATCCTGACCGACCGCTGGCCGGATGATCCGGCGTTGCAACGCAAGTTCCTGGGGCAACCGCTGGCGGACCTGCTCGAACGTGGCGATTATCAGGCCCACCCTGAGTACTTTCGCTACAGCCTGCGCGGCGAGCCGGCGATGCGCGAGATCATAGAGTGCATCCGTGATGTACACGGTCAGCCTTACCTGCCCGGCTCATCGCTGAAGGGTGCGCTGCGAACAGCGCTCTTGCGCGCGGCCACCGACAAGCAGGCCTTCAAGCGATCGGACTTCGGACCGGGAGGCGGGCCGAATGAAGCCAAACAAGCCGCCAAAGGACTGGAGCAAGAGGTGCTGGGAAGGGATCCCAACCGCGATATTCTACGTGCGTTGATCGTGGGCGATAGCCAACCGATACCGATGGCAGCGCTCAGGTTGCAGCGTATCCAGATGGTGCCCGGCCTGAACATAGACGTCGAGGCCATCGCCCGCGGGACGCACCTGACGGCCACATTGCGCCTAGACACCTGGCTGCTGAAGCGCACGGAACGGGGGCTGGATTGGCCCCCACTGGTGCGACAAATCGTCAGGCAGGTGGCCCGGACCGCCCAGTTCGTGGCGCGGAGACGCATCGAGCACGAGTACCGGTACCATGAGAAACGCGGCGATCGGCAGGCGATGGGCTTTTATGCCAGCCTGGCCGAAGAGGCGGTGAGCGGCCACTGGCCTGAGAACGAGTTTCTGATTCAGGTAGGCTTTGGCACCGGCTGGCGGGCCAAGACCGTGCTGGGCGGGTTGGGCGACGCGGACCCGCTGCTGGCCACCGTCGTCCGCGACTTTCGCCTGGACCGGGGGGGAGGCAAGGCCAGCCGGGGCTATGTGAAAGGACAGCCGTTCCCCAAGGCGCGCCATCTGGCCTGGGTAGGGGGCAGTCCGGCGCTGCCGATGGGGTGGTTGCGAGTGAGGATGAGTTAAATGTCAACGCTTTTGGTTATAACCGTAGGTGGCTCATGTGCACCGGTCATCACGGCGGTGCGCGGTTATGCGCCAGATTTCGTCTGCTTCTTCGCCAGTGCCGGGCCACACGGCAGTCGTGTCATGGTGGACGGGCAAGGCCATCCATGCACCTCCAATGGCGCCAACATCATCACCCAAACGGGACTGAGGCCGGAGCAGTTTGAGATCGTTGATCTGGCCGAACCGGACAGCCTGCCCGATTGTTACGCCGCGATGCGGGCTGCCCTGGCCCGCCTGGCCACTGACCGGCCTGGCTGGCGGCTGGTGGCTGACTACACCAGCGGCACCAAGACGATGAGCGTGGCGCTGTCGCTGGCTGCCCTGGAAGCCGGCTGGCAGCTTTCGCTGGTCCGGGGCACCCGCACCGACCTGGTGAAGGTGCTGAACGGCTCAGAGATGGCGGCACTGGTCAATGCCTGGGAGGTGCGCGCGGACCAGCAGATAAACGAGGCGCGGCGGCTGTTCAACGCTCACGCCTACGCTGCGGCAGGGGCGCTACTGGAGAGCCTGGCGCGCACCGGGCCACTTTCGTACGAGCTGCAACGGAGCGTCACCCGATGGGTCGGCCTGTGCCGCGCCTTTGACGCCTGGGACCGTTTCGATCACGCGCGGGCGCACCAATTGCTGGAGCCTTATCAAAGCCGCACTGTGCCCCAATGGCGTTTCCTCAAGGCCCTGATGGGATGGGAGCGGGCGACGGGCTATGAGCCAATCCTGGACCTGATGCGGAATGCCGAACGCCGGGCAGCGCGGGGCCGCTACGATGACGCCGTGGCGCGGCTATACCGGGCGCTGGAGATGCTGGCGCAAACTCGGCTGGGGGAGCGCACTCCGTCGCTGACAACGGGTGACCTGGACGTGAGCCTGTTGCCCGACGGCCTACGCAAGAAGTATGAGGCACTGCGCGACCCATCGGATGGCAAAATCAAGCTCGGGCTACGCCAGGATTACGAGTTACTGGCTGAGTTGGATGACCCGCTGGGGCGCGTGTATCGGCAACACGAAAACGCGCTGCTGAACGTGCTCAGCCGGCGCAACAACTCGATCCTGGCACATGGTAAGATACCGCTGACGAAGGGCGATTACCAGGAGGCGGCCCAGCTTATTGAGACGATGGTTAGGCAAGGACTGGGGGAACTGGGCGTGCGGTGGCAAGCGCCGCAGTTCCCCCAGTGGGATGACGTCAAGTGGGAGTGACCCGTGATGTCTTTGCTCAGTCTTGTCTTGACATTGCGCCCGCGCCGGGCGGCAGAGTTGCCGAGCGCGTTGGGGCGGGCGGCGCACGCAGCGCTCTTACGGGCCATCGCGCAGGCCAGGCCGGGGCTGGCCCAGCAGTTGCATGACGAAGGAGGGCCCCGGCCGT
>CADDZL010000003.1 GCA_902812335.1 Chloroflexota bacterium
GTCTCGACGGGATCTAGTCCACAAAGCGGTACTTGAGCAATGTCCAGGCCGCAATGGGGGCATCTTTCCAACCGATCTTCTTGCCCTCCTCATACTCGCGGCCGCTGTAGGAGATGGGAACCTCATAAATGCGATGGCCGCGCTTGAGCACCCTGGCGGTCACCTCCGGCTCGAAGTCGAAGCGGCGCGCGCGTAGCGGCAGGGGCTTGACCACTTCAGCGCGGAACACCTTATAGCCGGTCTCCATGTCCGTCAGGATCGTATCATAGAGAATGTTGGTCAGAAGCGTCAGAAGCTTGTTACCGATAGTATGCCAGAAGAGCATGGCTTTGCGCGGGCCACCGAGGAAGCGCGAGCCATACACGACCGCTGCCCGGCCTTCCTCGATTGGGCGCAACAGCGCCGGATAATCGCGGGGGTCGTACTCCAGGTCTGCGTCCTGGATCAGGATCACATCGCCGCTGGCATGGGCCAGGCCGGTGCGCACTGCTGCGCCCTTGCCGTAGTTGGTCTCGTGGTGCAGGATGGTCACGCAACCATCTTGGGCCACCTGGTCGAGGACTTCACGGGTACCGTCGGTGGAGCCATCGTTCACGACAATGATCTCATCGGCACGCCCAACTGCGCGCACCTGGGCGATGATCGCGGCGATGGTCTCGCGCTCGTTATAGCACGGAATGATGACCGACAGGCGCAGCCGTTGTGTGGGCCGGAGCAAGGTCATAGGCTGATTATAGCCGGCAGCCGCTGATCCGACAACCGGTGGAGGCGGTAGGGGTGAAATACACCCGCAGCCGGGCGGGCAGGTTGTGGAATCAGGTTTCATCTATGCTATAATGGCTATCCCAGTACAAGAAAAGGAGCCGGCTATGCAGCGTCCTTCTACTTTCTCCATTGTGGCCTACGACCCGCAGCGCGGTGAGTGGGGGGTGGCAGTCCAGTCCAAGTTTCTGGCGGCAGCGGCAGTCGTGTCATGGGCGCGGGCGGCTGCGGGCGCGGTGGCGACGCAATCGTATGCCAACACAAGTTATGGCCCGCGAGCGCTGGAGTGGATGGCGCAAGGGGTTTCGGCCGAGGAAGTGGTGGCCCGATTAGTTGCCGATGATGAGGGCCGTGCCCAGCGCCAGGTCGGCGTGGTGGATGCGCAGGGGCGCGCGGCAGCCTTCACTGGCGACGGCTGTTTGCCCTGGGCCGGCCATATCATCGGGACACACTACACTTGTCAGGGCAATATCCTGGTAGATGAGCGGACTGTGCAGGCGATGGCCGAAACGTTTGAGGCAACCAGCGGCGAACTGGCCGAACGGCTGGTGGCAGCCCTGGCTGCAGGCCAGGCAGCCGGGGGCGACCGGCGCGGACAGCAATCCGCAGGGTTATTGGTCGTGCGCGAGAACGGCGGCTATGGCGGCTTTAATGACCGGTATATTGACCTGCGGGTGGATGATGACCCCCGGCCTATCGAGAAACTGCGCCAACTCCTTGACCTTCATCATCTGTATTTCGGCCAGACACGCCCCGAAGACTGGCTGCGGATCGAGGGTGACGTCGCCCGCGACCTGCAGCAGTTAGCAGCCAGGGCCGGGTTGTACAATGGCCCGGTCCATGGTGAATATGACGCGGCGACACGGGCCGCGCTGCGGGCGCTCGTGGGGATCGAGAACCTGGAAGAGCGCTTACGCGAAGAGGATGGGTACATTGACGCCGTGGCATTGCAGGTGCTGCACGAGCGCGTGGAGCAGGCGACATGATGCTGATCACACACGGCACAGTGTGTACCTGTGGGGCTGAGCCGCAGGTGCTTGATGATGGTGCAGTTTGCATCGAGGGCGATCGGATCGCCGCGGTCGGGCCGACCACGGAACTGGCTGTGCGCTATCCGCAGGCGGAACGATTAGATGCCGCCGGTCAATTGGTCATGCCCGGCGCGATCTGTGCCCATACCCACTTCTACGGCGCGTTTGCGCGGGGGATGAGCCTGCCGGGCGAACCGCCCCGCAACTTCGTGGAGATCCTCAGGAAGCTGTGGTGGCGCCTGGACCGGGCTTTGGATGAGGAAGCCATCCGCTACTCGGCGCTCGTCTCACTGGTTGACGCCATCCGCCATGGGACAACCACGCTGATGGACCACCATGCCAGTCCGAACCAGATAGACGGGTCGCTGGATGTTATCGCCGAGGCAGTAGAGCAAGCCGGCCTGCGGGTCTGCCTGTGCTACGAGGTGACCGACCGCAACGGTGATGAAGGGGCCAAGGCGGGCATTGCTGAGAATGTCCGCTTCATTCGCCGAGTGCGAACGACAGGCACTGAGCGATTGGCGGCTTCCTTCGGATTGCATGCGTCGCTGACACTGTCGGACCGGACACTAGAGCACGCCGTGGGGGAAGCGCAAGGGCTGGGATCGGGCTTTCACATTCATGTGGCGGAAGACCAGGCCGACCAGGACGATAGTCTGCGACAGCATGGCCTGCGGGTGGCGCAGCGGTTGGAACGACAGGGCGTGCTGGGCCAGATGACGCTGGCGGCGCACTGCGTCCACGTGGACCCGGCGGAGATCACTGTCCTGGCACGCACTGGGACAAAGGTCAGCCACCAGCCGCGCAGCAATATGAACAACGCCGTCGGCACTGCACCGGTTCAGGCGCTGCTTGACGCTGGGGTCCACGTCGGCCTGGGCAACGATGGGTTCTCTAACAATATGTTCTTGGAGATGAAGGCAGCTTACCTGGTGCACAAACTGGCCGTCCGAGACCCGCGTGCGATGGGCGGTGAGACGGTGATGCGGCTGGCATACGCGGAGAATGCCCGCATCGCCAGCCTGTTCTGGCCGGGCACAGTAGGTTCGCTGGAACCAGGGGCTTATGCCGACATCGTGCTGTTGGACTACCGGCCCTATACGCCGCTGACAGCCGGCAACCTGCCCTGGCATGTTATCTTCGGCGTGGACGGCTCACATGTGACGACCACCATCTGCGCCGGGCGCTTGCTGATGAGAGACCGCCAACTGCTGACGCTGGACGAGGAAGCTATTGCGGCCAATGCCCGTGAGGTCGCAGGCAAGGTGTGGCGACGCTTCGCCGAGAGCGGAGACTGAAGAGATCATGCGCATCGCGATCCTCGGGGGCACTGGTAAGGAAGGCTCCGGCCTGGCACTGCGCTGGGCACACGCCGGACACGACCTGGTGATCGGCTCACGCGAACGGGCCAAGGCCGAACGCGTTGCGGCGGAACTGAACGCTGTCCTGGGCCGTGACGCCATCACCGGGCAGGAGAATCTCAGGGCAGTCGAGCAGGGCGAGGTCGCCGTCCTGACCGTGCCTTATGCTGCCCATGCGGCCACATTGGAGACTGTGCGCAAGGCGCTGGCGGGCAAGGTGTTGATTGACGTGACTGTGCCACTTGACCCGGCCAATGTGCGTCGGGTGAAATTGCCGCCGGCCGGTTCCGCTGCTGTCGAAGCCCAGCAGCTTCTTGGGCCTGAGGTTCGGGTGGTAGCAGCATTCCATAATGTGTCCGCCGAACATCTGAAGAGGCTCGGTGACCCAATTGACTGCGACGTGCTGGTATGCGGTGATGACAGGTCTGCGAAGGAAGTCGTTATCGGGCTGGCGGCTGATGCCGGTATGCGCGCGTTCGACGCCGGCGCGCTGGCGAACGCGGCTGTGCCGGAGGGGCTGACGTCGGTGCTGATCAACATCAATGCGCGCTTCAAGATCAAGGATGCCGGCATCCGCATTACGGGCATCCCCCAGAGCAACTCATGACTGATCACCCCACCATACAGATCATCGCTATTCCCGGTATCCCGTTGATCCGAGCGGGGGACGATCTGGCGGCCATGTTGCTTGACCGGCTGATCGCTGCCGACCTGCGTTTGCAGGACGGCGATGTGCTGGTGGTCACCTCCAAAATTGTGTCTAAAGCCGAGGGTCGGGCCGTGTGGCTGCATGATGTGGTGCCCTCGCCGCAAGCCACAGAGCTGGCAACTGTCTGCCAGAAGGACCCACGACTGATCGAGGTGATTCTGCGCGAATCGAAGCGAGTGCTGCGCACCCGGCCGGGGCTGATCATCGTGGAGGACCGGCGCGGCTTTGTGTGCGCTAACGCCGGAGTGGACCATTCCAACGTGGCGGGCGAGGACTGGGTATTGTGCCTGCCTGAAGACCCGGACCGCTCGGCATTGATGCTGCGGCGGCAACTCGAAGCGGTGACCGGTGCCCGCATTGGCGTGATCATCGCCGACAGTCATGGGCGGGCCTTCCGCATGGGAACAGTAGGGGTGGCCGTGGGTGTGGCCGGAGTAGCCGGCCTGCTCGACCTGCGCGGGCGGCCCGATCTGTTCGGCTATCGGCTCCAGGTGACACAAGTGGGCCTCGCCGATGAAATCGCGGCAGCCGCTTCGTTGCTGATGGGCCAGGCAGATGAGGCCCGCCCAGCGGTGCTGGTGCGCGGTATGCCCTATCCGCTGCGCGAGGGCAACGCTCAGGAGTTGGTCAGGCCACGTGAACTGGACCTGTTCCGATGAATATCTACGTGCAGCCAATTGCTGCTTCTCGCGAATCGAAGCTGCGTCCCTACCTGGCATTAGGCGTCGGCGTTGTCAGCCTGGGTTTCTCGGCGATCTTTGTGCGCTGGGCGCACGCGCCGGGTGCCGTTACCAGTTTCTACCGCGTGGCCATTGCCGCCGCCTTGTTAGCCTGGCCCTTCTTCCGTCGGGTCCGCGCCAGGGGAGGGCTGGCACGGCGTGGGGTTCAATTCGCCGTGCTGGGCGGGTTGTTCTTTGCGGGTGATCTGACCTTGTGGACCACAGGCGTGGTTCTCAGTGGCGCGACCAACCCCACGTTGCTGGCCAACACAGCACCGTTGTGGGTCGGATTGGGCGCATTGGTCCTCTTTCATGAGAGACTCAATGCGACGTTCTGGGTGGGTTTGCTGCTGGCGATGATCGGTGCGCTGGTTGTCCTGGGTCTCGATGCTCTGCGCGCCACGTCCCTCGGCCTGGGGACGTTCTTGGGGCTCCTGGCCGGGGTGTTCTACGGCGGCTACTTTCTGATCACCCAGCGCGGTCGTGAAACCCTTGATTCGCTGACCTACTTCTGGCCTGCCGCTGCCAGTTCGACGGCGGCTCTGCTCGTTCTAAGCCTAGCCTTGCGCCAGCCTCTGACCGGCTACCCGGCCTTCACCTACCTGAACTTCATTGCCCTGGGCCTGGTGACCCAGGTCTTTGGTTATCTGGCGATTAATTACGCTCTGGGCCACTTACCCGCTTCGCTGGTATCGCCAACGCTGCTGGGCCAACCGGTGGTGACTGCGGTTCTGGCCGGGCCGCTCCTGGGCGAGTCTCTGCAGTTGTGGCAGGTCTTGGGTGGACTGGGCGTGCTGGCCGGGATTTATATTGTCCATCGCAGCCGATCATGAATGTGACTGAAGCGATCCGATCACGCCGCTCGATCCGGCGCTACTTGCCTGAGCAGGTGCCGGACGAAGTTGTTATGAGGCTGTTAGAAGCGGCTTGCTGGGCACCATCGGCGCATAATCGCCAGCCATGGCGCTTCGCCGTTATCACCGCTGCCGTGGTCAAGGAACAGTTGGCGCGGGCAATGGGCGCGCGGCTGCGGGCCGACCTGGAACGGGACGATGCGCCATCGCAGGCGATTGAGCGGGATGTCAGCCGTTCCTTTGCCCGCATCACCGGCGCACCGGTCCTTGTGCTGGCCTGCCTGACCCTGTCCGATATGGACACCTATGCTGACGCCAAGCGTGCCCGGGCTGAGTGGGTGATGGCGGCGCAGAGCGTGGCTATGGCAGTACAGAACCTGCTGCTCGCTACTCAGGCGGAAGGGCTGGGAGCATGTTGGATGTGTGCGCCGCTATTCTGTCCGGAGACAGTTCGTGCCGTCCTCGACCTGCCGGAGGACTGGGAGCCGCAGGCGCTGATCACGCTGGGATATCCCGCGGAGCCACCTAAGGATAAGGGACGGGAGCCGTTAACCAGCCGCGTGATTTTTTATAGATGAAAGTCGTGGCTTTGGCGGGGGGCGTCGGTGGGGCCAAGCTGGCCGATGGGCTGGCACGGCTTTTGCCGCCGGCTGATCTGACGATCGTCGTGAATACGGCCGACGATTTCACCTGGCATGGGCTGCATATCTCACCCGACCTGGACACGGTGATGTATACCCTGGCGGGGCTTGCCAACCCGGAGACCGGCTGGGGCGTGGTCGGGGATGCCTTCCTGGCCCTGGACATGCTGGGGCGTTACGGGCAAGAAACCTGGTTTCATGTCGGCGACCGCGACCTGGCAACGCACGTCCTGCGCAGCCATTTGCTACGCCAGGGTATGACGCTGACCGCAGTCACAGCTACACTGGCACGGGCGTTGGGCATAGGGGCGACACTCCTGCCCATGAGCAACGAACGTGTGGAGACCGTGGTCGAGACCGACACGGGCGATCTGTCTTTTCAGGAGTATTTCGTCCGCTATGCCTGGCAGCCGGTGGTACGCCGCCTCCGTTGGGACGGGCTCGATGTAGCCCGGCCAGCGCCAGGCGTGCTGCCGGCGCTGCAGGCCGCGGCTGTCGTGGTGATCTGCCCTTCGAATCCCTTTGTCAGCATCGGCCCGATGCTGGCTCTGCCCGGCGTACGCGCCTCTCTCCGGGCCGCCCGGCGCGTCCTGGCCGTCTCGCCCATCGTCGGCGGCCGGGCGCTCAAGGGACCGGCGGCCAAGATGATGGCCGAACTGGGCCAACCTGTTTCCGCCGTGAGCGTCGCGCAGGGCTATGCCGATTTCCTGAATGCGTTCATTCTAGATCGAGTTGATAGCGCCGAGGTTCCCCAGGTTGAGGCTCTGGGTGTGCGGCCCTTCGTCACAGACACGATCATGCAGGACCAGGCCGGTCGCATCCGGCTGGCACAGCAGGTCCTGAAGCTGGCGGAGTCGCTGTGATGCGTACGACGAAGACCTGGGCCATCGTCCCGGTAAAGCCGCTGCGGCAAGCTAAAAGTCGGCTCGCGCCAGCGCTCACCGCTAACCAGCGGGCGACGTTGGGACGCTCGTTCCTGGCGCACACGCTGGATGTGCTGACCTCCGGATCAGACCTGGCCGGTGTGCTTGTGATCAGCGCGGACGCGACGGCCCTGGATCTGGCGCGTGCCAAAGGTGCTGTTGGCCTGCTGGAGACTGACCCTGGCCTGAATGCTGCACTGGCGCAGGCGACGGCCTGGGCGGTCGAGCATGGCGCTGACGCGACTCTGGTCGTGCCTGCCGATTTGCCGCTGCTCGCGCCAGAAGACATCCAGAGAGTGCTGGCATTGGCAGAGCCGATGCCAACCGTTGTCCTGGCTCCCGACCGGCGCGAGGAAGGTACGAATGCGCTCCTCAGCGCCCCGCCCGGCCTGATCCCTTATGCCTTCGGCCCCGGCAGTTTCGCCCGCCACCGGGCGCACTGTCGGGCACGGAACGTCCCTTGTCGGGTTTATCGCTCGCCGCGCCTGGCGTTTGATGTGGATTTACCTGAAGACCTGCGCCAGTGGGTGGGCAGCTTGTAATTTCTCTCCTCATTTGTAAGGCAGTCCAGGTGGGGGGACTTGCTCCGCGCCTCTGTTCAGTGTACGATATTGCCTTGGGAGGTGGCCATGAGCGGAGACCGGGTGGCACTTTACTTGCAGGATGCTCATCCGATACGGGATGGGATGCGTTATGTGCAATATGCCGAAGCGCGTGGCTTTGAAGCAGTCTGGCAGGCCGAGTCGCGCCTGGTGCGCGACGCCATCGTGCCGATGGCTGCCTTCGCTGCGGTCACAGAACGGATCAAGGTCGGCTCCGGCGTGGTAAACAACTGGACGCGCAACCCTGCGCTTCTGGCCGCGACTTTTCTGACGCTCGACGATCTGGCCCCGAACCGGATCATCTGTGGCATCGGCGCATGGTGGGACCCCCTGGCTGCCAATGTCGGCATTACCCGGTCCAGGCCGCTCACGGCCATGCGCGAGGTGGTCACGGTGGTGCGCGATCTGTTGGCGATGAAACGGGTAACCTTTCACGGCGAGTTCGTCCACGTTACCGATATCGAACTCGATGTGGTACACGGCCGGCGCGAGCCGCGCCATGTGCCCATTTACATCGGCGCGACCGGGATGCAGATGATGGAGCTGGCTGGTGAGATCGCCGATGGGGTCCTGCTCAATTACTGTGTGCCGCCGGAGTATAATGATGCTGCGCTGGAGCATTTGGAAGCGGGAGCGCGACGGGCCGGGCGTTCACTCGATAGTCTCGACCGACCGCAGCTTGTGGTGTGCTCAGTGGACTACGATCATGAGCGGGCGCTCGATGGCGCGCGCGAACTGCTGACGCAGTATCTGGCTCAGCAACCGCATATCGCCCAGGCCAGCGGTGTGAAGCCGGAGGTGGTGCAGGAGATTCGGGGCATCCTCGGCTGGCCGGCGACGAAGGAACAGATCCATCGGGCTATG
Source organism: Chloroflexota bacterium (assembly GCA_902812335.1). Classification (GTDB taxonomy): domain Bacteria; phylum Chloroflexota; class Anaerolineae; order DSLN01; family DSLN01; genus DSLN01. The sequence continues at coordinate 8,467 of CADDZL010000003.1, forward strand.
CGGCTGGTGCCTGATGATCTGGTTGAGCGCATCACGGCCAGCGGTACGCCAGCGGAGGCTAAGGCCAAGGTGCGCGAATATGTTGCCCACGGCTGTACCTGCCCGATTCTATACCCGCTGGGGGATGTACAACTGATGATTGATACCTTCGCCGAGGGCTATACCGCATCATGACTCTGCTGAATCTACGGGAATACCATCGCCCCGAGACGGTCGAGGAGGCGCTGGCGGCCCTCACCCCCGGTCCCTCTCCCAGAGCTTGGGGAGAGGGGAAGGTCGTCCCTCTGGCCGGTGGCACAGCATTGATAGGCACAGGCGGACCAGATGTCGGTGCGGTTGTAGATCTGGCTGAGCTTGACCTCGCCTGCGTTCGAGCGGACGCTGAGGCAGTCTACCTCGGCGCGATGACATCCTTGCAGATGCTGGTCGAAGCCTCGCAACTGGCCGGCCCGGCGTTAGGGATCGTCTCCCAGGCCGCGCGGCTGCAGGTCGGCCGCAACCTGCGTGTGGCGGCGACGCTGGGTGGGACGCTGGCTGTGACCGGCCCCGAAGACCCGCTTGGGGTGGTGTTATTGGCACTGGATGCCCAGGTCCAGGGGGCAGTGGGCAGTCAGCGGTGGGCGATGCCCCTGGATGACTTTCTTGAGGAGCGCGGAAAGTATTTGGAACAGGGCGGCCTGATCACAGAAGTTATCATACCCGGAGGTGCAGCGGGGACCGTGGCTGCTTTTGCCCGCGTAGGGCGGACACCCGCCGACCGGCCGATTGTGTGTGCTGCTGCTCGCCTGGCAGTGATAGATAGGCTGTGCGCCGGGCCACGACTGGCTCTGGGCGGTGTGGCCGCCCGGCCGGTGCGTCTGCGCCAGGTGGAGGAGATGGTCTCGGGCAAGATGTTGGGGGATGACCTTTTGGCTGAGGCAGCTACGCTGGCCAGTGCCTCAGTGTCACCGCCTTCGGATTATCGGGGCAGCGCTGACTATCGGCGCGCCATGGCCGGCGTGCTGACTAAGCGCGTGCTGGCGCAGGCGGCTCATCTGGTGCTGACCGCTGAGCCGGCATAATCGGAGCCAGGACGATGGAGACAACGCTGACCGTCAACGATCGGCTGTATCGTCTTGACCTGCCGGTTTACACACGCCTGCTGGATGCGCTGCGCGGCCTGGGCTACTTCGGTGTGAAGCACGGCTGCGAGACGGGTGAGTGTGGTGCGTGTACGGTGTTGGTGGACGGCGTGCCGCGCAATAGTTGCGTCATGCTAGCGGCGCAGGCCGAGGGCCACGCCATCACGACAATTGAGGGGGTCGGCGGTCAGCAGGGGCGCGGCTGGCGTGGGAGTGGTGCGCTGCATCCGCTGCAACAGGCATTTGTCGAAACGGGCGCTATTCAGTGTGGCTTCTGTACGCCAGCGATGATCCTGGCAGCCAAGGCCCTGCTCGACCGACAACCGGCTCCCAGCGAAGATGAGGTGCGTGACGCGCTCTCCGGCGTTCTGTGCCGCTGCACCGGCTATTTGAAACCAGTGCAGGCTGTGCTCCGAGCCGCAGCAATCATGCGCGGCGAGGCCGTGCCGCCGTCCAATGGCGGTGAAGGGGAGCTGCCGCTGGCCAACCTGTTTGCCGCACCACAGTTCGGAGAGCGGGAAAGCCTGGGAGGTCTTGAAGGACTGCCAGGCCTGAGGAGCACGACGCAACTGAAGCCGGTGCCGACCATCGTCGTGGCGCCGCAGACCGAACCTTTCAGGGTTGTGGGCAAGCCGGAGAAGAAGGTGGATGCGCTCAAGTTGGTCCAGGGGAAGCCAGCCTTCACGGACGACTTTGAGATGCGGGGCATGCTTTATGCCAGGCTGTTGTTGTCCCCCCACGCCCACGCCCGCATCGTTCACATAGATGCCAGCCATGCCCGCGCCCTGCCTGGGGTTCACGCTGTGCTGACCTGCCAGGACCTGCCTCGCGTGGTCTTCACCACCGCCGGCCAGTCGGATCCGATCCCCGGCCCGATTGATACATTCAGCCTGGATCACAAGGTCCGCTTCGTCGGCGATCGGGTAGCGGCAGTAGCAGCCGAGACGCCGGAGATCGCGGAGCGGGCGCTGGGGTTGATCAAAGTCGAGTATGAGGTCCTGCCAGCTATCCTGAACCCCGAGGACGCGATGCAGCCGGGAGCGCCGGTGATTCATGACGAAGCGGAGTCCTGGAACATTGCCGACAAGAGCCGCAACCTGGCGGCGGTGGTCGACTTCGAGGTTGGCGACGTAGAGGCGGGCCTCAGGCAGGCCGATTTTGTCTTCGAACAGACCTATCGTGTGCCTCAGGTGCAGCAGACGCCCATCGAGACGCACGGTTGCATCACCTACTGGGACGAGGATGACCGGCTGGTGATCCGCACCAGCACGCAGGTCCCGTTCCACGTCAGGCGCATCCTGGCACCAGTGCTGGGGCTGCCGCCCAAGCGCATCCGCGTGGTCAAGCCACGCATCGGCGGCGGTTTCGGCTCCAAACAGGAGGTGATGATCGAGGACATCTGCGCCCATCTGACCATTGTCACCGGCCGGCCGGTGCGGCTGGAGTACACGCGCGCCGAGGAGTTCATGTCCAGCCGGTCGCGTCACCCCATGATCATCAGGATGCGCACGGGCGTCAAGGCCGATGGCACCCTCGTTGCCAACGAGATGACGGTGCTGTCCAACACAGGCGCTTACGGCACGCACGCCATGACGGTCGCGGGTAACACCGGCCACAAGGCCATGGCACTATACAAAGCGCCGAATATCAAGTTCCATGCCGACATTGTTTACACCAACCTGCCGCCGGCTGGGGCCTTCCGGGGTTACGGTGTGCCGCAGGGCTTCGCGGCGCTCGAGCCGCACATGGAGTGGATCGCCCGCGAGTTGGGATTGGACCCGCTGGAGTTTCGGCTGAAAAACGCAGTGCGGGTCGGCGACGAGCACCCCCTGTCGCGGGCGTGGAGCGAAGGGCGCGAACCCAAACCGGAGTACATTCAGACCTGCGGGTTGGCTGATTGTGTGGCTCAGGGCGCGGCGGTAATGAAGTGGCATGAGCGCATGGGCAGCGCCGACTGGCGCACTGTCCCCGGCGCGCCCCATTTGCGACGCGGCCTGGGCGTGGCCTGCGTTATGCAGGGGACTGCCATTCCCTACCTGGATATGGGCGCGGCCAGCATCAAGATCAATGATGACGGCTCATTCAACTTGTTGGTCGGCGCGACCGATCTGGGTACAGGTTCAGACACAGTGCTGGCCCAGATGGCCGCAGAGGTCCTGGGTTGCCCGCTGGAAGATATCATTGTGTACTCCTCCGACACCGACTTCACGCCCTTCGACAAAGGCGCGTATGCCTCCTCCACGACCTACATCTCCGGCGCGGCTGTAGTGCGGGCGGCGCAGCAAGTCGCCGAGCAGATCAAGGCGGTGGCGGCGCGGCTGCTGAGCCAACGGGGGGGGTCGGTTGCGGCCGCAGACCTGGTCCTGCACGACCGGGCAGTATGGGCACCGGACGGGCGCAGCGTGACCTTGCAGGAGGTGGCGCTGGAATCGTTACATCACACCGAGCAACACCAGATCATGGCGGTGGCTTCGTATGTGTCGCCGGAATCGCCGCCGCCCTTCGCAGCCCAATTCGCCCAGGTGCTGGTGGACATCGAGACGGGCGAGGTGCGTGTGGAGAAGCTGGTTATGGCTGTGGACGCCGGGGTGATTGTCAACCCGGCGACGGCGTCGGGCCAGGTCGAGGGTGGGATGACGCAGGCGCTGGGCTATGCGGTGTGTGAGGAGATGTGCTACGACGAACGAGGGCGGCTTTTGACGACGCGCTTCGGCGACTATAAGGTCTTCCAGGCTGACGAGATGCCGGAACTGGAGACGATCTTTGTGGAGACTTACGAGCCATCACACCCGTTCGGCGTCAAAGCTGTCGCCGAGATCCCCATGGACGGCGTGGCACCAGCGGTGGTCAACGCCATTTATGATGCCGTGGGCGTGTGGGTGCGTGAGCTGCCAGCGACGCCGGAGCGCGTCTGGCGGGCACTGCGACAGAAGCAGACGCTGATGAACGCTCATGAACGCGGATAAAATCTTTGAAGCCATTGTTGAGGCCGAACGCAAGGGCCAGCCGGTCGTGCTGGCGACCGTCGTGCGGGCACGCGGCTCGGTCCCGCGACACGAAGGGGCCAAGATGCTGGTCTATCCCGACGGCTCAATCTGGGGGAGCATTGGTGGCGGCGAGATGGAGTCGTGGGTCATCGGCGAGGCGCTGGCGGCGCTGCGAGAGGGCCGGCCCAGGTATGTAAACTACACGCTGGTGAATCCAGCAGAGGGTGACCCGGGCGTATGTGGGGGCGAGGTCGAGTTGTTTGTCGAGCCGCTGTTGGCAGCGCCGACGCTGCTGGTGGTGGGAGCCGGGCACGTGGGGCGGGCGGTGGCGTTTCTAGGGAAGTGGCTCGGTTTTCGCATAGTCATATATGATGACCGCCCTGACTACGTCACAGCCGACGCAGTCCCCTCCGCCGACGTGCGTCTCACCGGTCCGCTGGCTACGGCGCTCAAGGACATTGCCATCACGCCCGATACTTACATCGCGGCGGTGACCCGCTCTTATCCGATGGATGTGGAGCTATTGCGGCTGGTGCTGGATTCGCCGGCGGCTTATATTGGGCTGATCGGCAGCCGCCGGCGCGTGCAAGAGGTCTTCAAGGTATTGCGGAGTGAGGGCGTGCCTGAGGACAAGCTGATGCGGCTGCACGCGCCTATCGGCCTGGAATTGCACGCCGAGACGCCGGAGGAGATCGCCGTCAGCATTCTTGGCGAGATCATTATGTTGCGGCGGGGTGGATCGGGTAAGGCTATGAAGATGATGAATGGCACATGACGATGTGGGATACCTACTACACACCGAGAACTGTTGACGAGGTCCTCGACCTGCTGGCGCGCTATGGGCGCGAAGCGCGCATTATCGCTGGCGGGACCGATCTTCTAATTGAGCTGGAACGCAAGGTCCGGCGAGTAGCCGTTCTGATTGACATCACGCGCATTCCCGGCCTGGACGAGATCACCCTGGACGAGGCGGGCTGGATTCACCTGGGGCCGTTGGTGACGCACAACCGGGTAGTGAATTCACCCCTCATCGTCGAACGGGCCTTCCCGTTGGCGCAGGCGGCCTGGAAGGTCGGCGCGCCACAGATCCGTAATCGTGGCACCATCGCCGGCAATCTAATCACTGCCTCGCCCGCCAACGACACGATCACGCCGTTGTGGGCGTTGGACGCGCGGGTGACCTTGCTAAGCAGGCGCGGGCAGCGCACGTTGGGCTTCCCTGAGTTCTTCCAGGGAGTGCGTCGGACCGCGATGGCCGATGATGAGATGCTGATCGACATTGCCTTCCCGGCGATGGGCCGGCCTGAGCGGGGCACGTTCGGCAAGCTGACACTTCGGCAGGCGCAAGCTATCTCGGTGGTCAATATCGCTGTCATAGTAGAGTTGGATGATCACGTTGTGCGACGGGCCCGCCTGAGTTACGGCAGTGTCGCGCCGACGATTGTCCGGGCTGAGGAGGCCGAAAGATGGCTGGTTGGCAAGAGCCTGGATGACCCTGCGATTGCGCGTGCCGCGCAACTGGCGATGGAAGCGGCGCGGCCGATTGATGACGTGCGGGTGACAGCCGAGTATCGCCGCGAAATGGTGGGTGTGATGACCGCGCGGGCCTTGCGAGCCTTGCGTGATGGGGCTGAACGCGCCGATTGGCCCGATAGGCCGGTCATGCTTTGGGGGAAGACGGAGGGGCGCATCCGGCCCCTGCCGGGCCCAACGATGCGGCACGGCACAGGCAGCGATGATGCCATCGAGACGCGCATCAATGGTCGGTCATATGTCGTCCGAGGGGCGAACGATAAGACGCTGCTGCGTATGCTGCGCGAGGATATCGGATTGACGGGCACGAAGGAGGGTTGCGCTGAGGGTGAATGCGGTGCCTGTACGGTATTCCTTGACGGCATGGCAGTGATGGCATGTATGGTCGCCGCGCCCAAGGCGCATGGAGCCGAGATCACCACTGTGGAGGGGCTGGCGCAGGACGGAAAATTGCATCCGATCCAGCAGGCATTTATTGACGCGGGTGCGGTGCAGTGTGGCTATTGCACGCCGGGGTTTCTCATGGCCGGAGCAATGCTCCTGGCCGAACGGCCTCACCCGTCGCGTTGGGAGGCCGAGCAAAGCATCACGGGCAATCTGTGTCGCTGCACTGGCTACTATAGTATCCTGGCCGCGATTGAGCGGGCAGGCCGGACGGATCAGAGATAGGAGGCAGTTATGGCTTTCCGACGCGCACCAGAACGCCCACGCCCCAAGCCCGATCCGGTGCGGCGGGCCTGTTTGGGCCTGGTCTATTTTGCGGTCCTGGCCGTCGTCGCTTACGGCCTGTTCACGCTAATTGACAGCCGCGTGCAACTGCGGCAAGTGCTCGAACTGGGAAGCGAGATACCCGATGTGGTTGTGGCCGTTGTGGGATCGCTAGTCCTATTCGGTATCCTGCACTTGTTGGTTCTCATGGGGACCTCTATCGTTCGTGGAGGGAAAACGAATGGCACTCGGCCTTAGCCTGCCCCGCATTGACGCCCTGGGCAAAGTCACGGGCACAACGCCCTATCCCGGTGATTTGAACCTGCCGGGTATGCTGCACATGAAGATTTTGTTTGCCGGCCGGCCGCATGCCCGCATCCGCCGCCTCGACACGCACCGGGCAGAAGCCGTGCCTGGCGTTGTGGCCATACTCACGGCCAAGGATGTGCCCGTCAATGAGTATGGGCTGATTATTAATGACCAGCCCGTGTTGTGTGGACCTGGCAGCCGCAAGCAGGGCGCTGATGTCGTCCGCTTCATCGGTGATCAGGTGGCGCTGGTTGTGGCTGAGTCGGAGAAGGCGGCAGCGACCGCACGTGATTTGATCGAGGTAGACTACGATGATCTTCCTGTGGTCACCGATCCGGTTGTGGCGATGCGGCCGGACGCGCCGTTGCTCTTTCCGGAACTGGGCACGAATGTCCTCAAGCATTACCGTATCCGCAAAGGCGATATCGCTACCGGCTTTACCCAGGCTGATGTTGTCATCGAGAGCACCTACCGCACGCCCTTTCAGGAGCATGCCTATCTACAGCCGGAGGCAGGCCTGGCCTACGTAGATGAGGCCGGGCGGGTGACCGTGGTAGTGGCCGGGCAGTGGACACATGAGGACCAGGCACAGATTGCGCATGCGTTGGACCTGCCGGTGGATCAGGTGCGTGTGATCTATCCGGCTATCGGCGGCGCGTTCGGCGGGCGCGAGGATATGTCGGTGCAAATCGTGCTGGCGCTGGCAGCCTGGAAGCTGCGGCGCCCGGTCAAGATCGTGTGGAGCCGGGAGGAGTCCATCGTCGGCCATCACAAGCGCCACCCCATGGTGCTGCGTGCGCGCTGGGGGGCGACACGGGAGGGCAAAGTCGTCGCGGCAGAAGTAGAGGTCATTGCCGACGCCGGAGCGTATGCTTACACCTCGACTAAAGTGCTGGGCAATACGACCCTGATGTGCACCGGGCCGTACGAAATCCCCAACGTGAAGGTAGACAGTTATGCCGTCTACACCAACAATATCCCCACCGGTGCCTTTCGAGGCTTTGGCGGTCCGCAGGGACTGTTTGCCGCCGAAACCCAGATGAACAAGCTGGCCGAAGCGCTGGATATGGACCCGGTTGAACTGCGGCAGCGCAACCTGTTGCGCGAAGGCAGCCTGCTCTCGGTCGGCACACCGCTGCCGCCAGGCGTGACCATCGGCCAGGTGGTGCAGGCAGCGGCGGAGGCTGGTTGGAACCTGCCCTCACCCCCGGCCACTCTCTCCAAGGCCGGCAAGAGGGGAGCAAGGGTAAAGGGTAAAGGCTTTGCCTGTGGTTTCAAGAACGTCGGCTTCAGCTTCGGCGCGCCTGAGCGTTGTTGGGCGACGGTGGAACTATACGGCGGGACCGAGATTGAGCAAGTGATTGTGCGCCACGCCGGGGCTGACGTCGGACAGGGAGCACATACGGCCATTGTCCAGATGACGGCTGAGGCTGCTGGCGTCTCTGTTGAGAAAGTGCGGTTGGTTGCCTCAGATACGGCGGAGACAGGTGATTCAGGCAGTTCATCGGCGTCGCGCATGACCTTCATGGCGGGCAATGCCGTGCGGGGTGCGATGGAGGCGGCGCTGGCGAAGTGGCGCGATGAAGAAAGGCCCGCAGTAGCTACGTATGTGTACCGGGCGCCACCGACCACGCCTTTCGACCCGGAAACCGGCCATTCTGAACCCAACTTTGCCTACGGCTACGTGGCGCAAGTGGCCGAAGTTGAGGTGGACACCGAGACCGGCCAGGTGCGGCTTGTCCGGGTCGTCTCTGCTCACGATGTTGGCCGGGCGGTCAATCCGCAACTGATCCAGGGTCAGATTGAGGGCGGGGTGGTTCAGGCGCAGGGCTACGCCCTCATGGAGAACCTGGTTGTGCGGGATGGCCGCATCCTCAACCCATACCTGAGCACCTATCTGATTCCTACAGTGTTGGATGTGCCGGAACGGGTTGAGTCTGTTATTTTGGAGTGCGCCGACCCACGTGGGCCCTGGGGGGTGCGCGGCATGGCCGAGATGCCCTTCCTGCCCTTAGCGCCTGCTGTCATCGCCGCAGTTCACGACGCGACCGGTGTGTGGTTCGACGCCATCCCCCTGACGCCTGAGCGAGTTCTGGCCGGTTTAAAGAGCCAGCGCTCAGCGAACGGCTGAATGCCGTTTACGGCACCTCATGTTGTCTCCTGAGGCAGCTTTCGAAGGCGCGCTTATTCTGATTAAGGGCGCGGGCGATCTGGCCTCCGGCGTCGCCTACCGGCTGCACCGCGCCGGTTTCCCGCTAGTGATGACCGAATTACCTGAGCCGTTGGTCGTGCGCCGCGCCGCGGCGTTTGCCGAGGCGGTGTACTCTGCTCAGACGAACGTCGAGGGGCTGGTAGCGCGCAAGGCAGCGAATGTGGCAGAAGCGCTTGCGCTGGCGCGGCAAGGCATGATCCCGGTGCTGGTGGACCCGACGACAACCTGTCTGGGGGCGCTGGCACCGCTAGTCTTGGTGGACGCGATCATGGCCAAGCGCAACACCGGCACGCGGATAACCGATGCACCCCTGGTGGTCGCATTGGGGCCGGGTTTCGTTGCGGGCGTGGATTGCCATGCAGTGATCGAGACCAATCGGGGGCACTGGCTAGGGCGGGTCTACTGGAACGGGTCGGCTGAGCCGGACACAGGCATTGCCGCCCCAGTGGTGGGCTACACTGCTGAGCGCGTGCTGCGAGCCCCCTGCGACGGGCCAATCGAGACCTTCTGCCAGATCGGCGACGCCGTCCGGCAGGGGCAGTTCGTGGCAGCGGTGGCCGGGCAAGGGGTAGCAGCGCCATTTGACGGGGTGGTGCGCGGGCTGATTCACCCCGGGCTTATGGTGCGAGCCGGGTTAAAGATCGGTGATGTGGACCCCAGGGCACAGCGTGAGCACTGCTTCACCATCTCGGACAAGTCTTTAGCAGTAGGGGGCGGCGTGCTGGAGGCGGTATTGGCGTCGCCGGCGGTGAGGGCGCGGCTGTGCCGCTGAAGCCATGCAGCTTCGCCGGGCTCTTCGCATAGTCAAAGGTGACATCATCGCCTTCGTCGGCGCTGGCGGCAAGACGACCGCAATATTCCGATTGGCAGATGAGATGGCCGCCGATAGTTGCCGCGTTGTCATCACCACCACGACGCACATGTACCCTCCAACTGGCGGTGACCTGCCGGTTATCACAGGTGACGGGGATGAGTTGCTCCAACGTGTGCGGCAACGGCTGAATCAGGTTAGCCGCGTAGTCGTGGCATCCACCTATGTAGACACGCCCGAAGGCACAAAGCTGGCCGGTCTCAGGCCGGAATTTGTCGCGTTGCTCAGCGGAGGCACACAGGCGGATGTCGTCTTAGTCGAGGCAGACGGTTCCCGTGGGCGGCCTCTCAAGGCCCCGGCAGCGTACGAGCCGGTCATCCCGCCGGCTGCGACGCTCGTTGTAGCAGTGGCCGGACTCAGCGTTCTCGGCCGGCCGCTCGGCGGTGAAACCGTTCACCGGTCGGAACGGGTGACTGCCCTCGCAGGTATTTCTGACGGAGAGATGATCACACCTGAGCATTTGGCGAATGTCCTCGTTCATCCGGAAGGAGGGCTGAAGGGCATACCGGAAGGAGCGCGTGTTGTGGCCTTACTCAACCAGGCAGACGATCCGGCGCGCCTCGATGCAGGCCGGCAGGTGGCAAACCGGCTCTTGCGCCAGGGGCGATTCGCGGCGGTAGGTATCAGCGCGCTGGGGGGCCTCATCAGCGATGGGGTGCGCGAGGTGCACGAACGGGTTGCCGCTATTGTCCTGGCGGCCGGTGCAGGACGGCGCTTTGGTGGTGCCAAGCAACTGGCGCTCTGGCGGGGTCGGCCGCTGCTGGTGCACGTGGTTGAGGCGGTGCTTGCCAGCCAGGTGACTGAGGTGGTGATCGTTACGGGTTATGAGAGTGAGAGGGTAGCAGCGGCTGTGTCGAGTTGGGGTCCACATCTTCGCATAGTCATGAATCCCAACTGGTCCAACGGACAAAGCACATCCGTGCACACCGGACTGAGCGCCCTGCCTACAAACATAGGAGCTGCCCTCTTTGTCCTGGCGGACCAGCCACGCCTGTCACCCCAGGTCATCAACGCGATCCTGCAATGTCGCCGCGAGACGCTCGCGCCCATCGTTGCCCCAACCTATGGGGAACAGCGGGGTAATCCCGTGCTCTTCGACCGCGATCTATTTCCCGAGTTGCTGGGGACGACCGGTGACGTTGGCGGGAGACTGTTGATCGAGAGATATGCGGAGCAGGTGGCCTGGCTGCCCTTCGCCGTTGAACTGGCCCCGGGGGACGTGGACCGGCCGGAGGACCTGCAGGAGGATAACGCGGACGGCGGGCCATAACACCGGTCCGCCGTCCAACGTCATAGGGTCCCCCCGCCCCATTATTCAGCCCGTATTCTAAATGAACGTTCGCCTCAGTTCAATATGCAAGGGGATAGAGATCGGTTAGATTTGGTAAATAGATCGGGCTATCCGCAATCATGCCTTCGGCCCATCTCACTCTGCGATAGCCTGGCGCAGAGCTTCTAATCCCCGTTCGACCAAACTCATGTTGGCCTGGCTGCCCATGTGGCCGATGCGGAAGACCTTCCCCTCCAGGGATCCGAGGCTGCCTCCCATGACCACGCCCCGCTGACGCAGGCGGGCGTCCAGCTCTTGCCAGGTCAGGCCAGCAGGGACCTTGAGCGCCGTCACCGTCGGCGAGCAGATAGCTTCATCTACCGGAAACAGCTCCAGGCCAAATTCGCGAGCGCGGTCGCGTGTAGCCTGTGCCACGGCGCGGTGGCGGCTGAAAACATTGTCCAGCCCCTCGGTCAGAACCATCCTGCACGCGACGTGTAAGGCGGCCAGCGAAGCCCAACTTGGCGTGTAGGGGAACCAGCGGCGTTCGACCGCGTCACGGAAGGGCAGCAGGGCATCGTAGCCCGGGTAGTTGACTTTGGCGATTATCTCCCAGGCCCGGTCGCTTACCGCCACGATCGCCAGGTCTGGAAAACACGAGAGAGCTTTCTGTGACCCCACCAGACACAGGTCGATTCCCCAGTCATCCACCCGAACGGGCACACCTGCGGCGCTGGAGACCGCATCTACATAATAGAGCGGCACGCTGTACTGGCGGACGAGTGCCCCGATCTCTGCTGCCGGGTTGAGTGTGCCGGAAGGGGTTTCGCAGTGGACAAGTGTGACCATCTTGGGCCGGAAGCGCCGGATGGCCTCCTCAACCCGGGCCGGGTCAGCTACGCTGTCGTAGCCGAATTCGACAAACTCGACCCTGGCGCCGATCTGGGCGGCCATCTCGCCGATGCCGTGGCCGAATACACCGGTGCTGATGGCTAACACTCGATCACCGCGAGCAACACAGCTCTTGAGCGCACCCCACAGCGCAGCCATACCCTCGCCCGTCATGATGGCCATCTTGTTACCGGTGCCGAGGATCGCGCCCAGGTGAGCCTGGACGCGGGTGTACTCCACGCCGTACTCCGGCTCCAGATCGGCCGAGCCGTAGTCGGTGAGATAGGCTTCTCGCACCGCCTGTGGCACCCGAGTCGGGCCGGGCACCAATGGCACGTCGTAGGTGATCACCGTAACCTCCGCTCTCCTTATCAGCAGCCTGCTAACTGTTGAAGATGCTGGCGTCTGATTCTAACATGCAATAGCAGCGGGGGCCAACAGAATGCTATAATGCGGGGCAGACCAGAAAACTTGGCCGACAGGAGTGGAATATGGGCAGCATCCTAATCCGCAATGTGGATGTGGTCACGCTGGATGACGCCGGCACCATCGTCCACGACGCTGACATCGTTATTGAAGGGGGAATCATTCGAAGCATTGGTGAGACTCCGCCAGTTTTTGCCGCAGCCGAGACGATTGACGGCCGCGGTCACGTTGCCATGCCCGGCTTCTTCAATGCCCACTGCCACGCGCCCATGACCTTCGAGCGGGGCTGGGCTGAGGACCTGCCCCTGGACCGCTGGTTCAATGAGCGCATTTGGGTGGCTGAGTCCGCCTTGACCGAGGAGGATGTCGCCTGGGGTGCAGCGCTGGCGGCCTGCGAGATGATCCGTTCCGGTACAATCGCTTTCGCCGACCATTACTTTTACATGGACCGCGTAGCCGAGGTGGTCGAGCAAAGCGGTCTGAAAGCAGCATTAACCTGGTGTGTCTTCGGCATCGGTCCGGCAGCCGAGATCGGGCCCGGCTTGGAAGGGACGATTGAGTTTGTCCGGCGGTGGCAGGGAGGAGCCCAGGGGCGTATTCGCACGCTTCTAGGCCCCCATTCACCTTATGTCTGCCCACCGGAGTTCCTGGCCGAAGTCGCGGCACGGGCGAAGGCGCTGGGCGTGGGCGTGCATCTACACGTCTCTGAATCGCAGGAGCAGATGGATAACTCACGGCAGCAGCATGGGCTGACGCCCGTGGCCCTTCTGGAACGGCTGGGCATCTTCGACGTACCCTGCATCGCCGCCCACTGCATTTACCTGAGCGATGACGACTGCCGCATCCTGGCTGAGCGCGGTGTCAACGTTGTCCAATGCCCCAAAACGCATCTGAAGCTGGCGATGGGCACGACGCCAGTGCCGGACCTGCTGGCTCGGGGTGTCAATGTCGCATTGGGCAGCGATGGCCCTGGCTCAAACAACGACATGGATATGTTCGAGGTAGGCCGGCTGGCAGCGCTGGTGCAGAAACACGAACGGCACGACGCGACGGTCTTGCCCGGCGACACTACGCTGCGGCTGGCGACGCGTAACGGCGCGCGGGCGATGGGCTTCAATGAGAGCGGCGTCCTGGCTCCTGGCCGGCCTGCCGACCTGATTCTGGTGGACTTCGACCAGCCGCACCTGCGCCCGCGGCACGATCTGATCGCTAACCTGGTGTACGCTGCCAGAGGAGCCGATGTGACCCATGTCATCGTGGACGGACACCTGCTCATGCGCGACCGCCAGCTTCTAACGCTGGATGAGGAGCGCATCCTGGCGGAGGCGGAGCGACGCGCGCTGCGCATGGTCAACCAACCCCTGCGCATCGTCAGGGAGTATCAAGGGTAAGGGCTGAGTGCCTCCTGAATTTCCTCTATAACGGTTGCGTCCGTCTCAGTCGAAGCTGCTTGAGCCAGCGCTTCCTGGGCTCGCCGGTCCGCCATGCGGCCCAGTGCCCAGGCGGCGTGGGCACGAATAAGCGGTTCGGGGTCATGCAGCGCCCGCGTCAGGGCCGGGAGGGCCTGCGGATCGCCCCAGTTGCCCAGCGCGACGGCGACATTGCGCAACAGACCGCGCCGCCCGGCTCGCTTGACCGGCGTGTCGCCAAAGCGGGCATGAAACCCCTCCTCGGTCAGCTCAATAAGGTCGAGCAAGGGCGGTGCAGCCCGGTCGAGGTCAACCGGGTAGAAGGCCGGTTCACGCCCCGGACGGGCGAAGTGCAGGTTCCAGGGGCACACTTCCTGGCAGATGTCGCAGCCGAAGATGCGGTTGCCCAGCAATGGACGCAGTTCCTTCGGGATGGGCCCACGTAACTCAATCGTCAGGTAGGAGATGCAGCGGCGGCTATCGAGGACGAAGGGCGCAACGAAAGCATCGGTCGGGCAGGCGACCAGGCAGCGGATGCAGCGGCCACAGCCGATACCTGCGCTAAGCGTGGTGTCTGGTTGCAGATCGAGGTCCGTCAGAATCTCGCCCAAGAAAAGGTAAGAGCCCAATCGGAGATGAATCAAACAGGTGTTCTTACCGGTGAAGCCAAGTCCGGCCTGCACTGCGATGTCTCGTTCCAGCAGCGGGCCCGTGTCGACGTAGACCCTGGTGGCGACCGCACCACCTGCCTCCACGCGAATGAAGTCGGCCAGGGCTCGCAGGCGCGGCGTCATCACCTTGTGATAATCCTGGCCCCAGGCATAGTTGGAGATGATGCCCCGCGAGGGATCGCGAACGATGTCCTCAGGCAGCCTGCGTGCATAGTAGCTCAGGCCGACAGAGATGATGGACCGGGCGCCGGGCAGAACCTGACGCGGGTCCTGCCGCCGCTCCGGCTCGCGTGCCATGTAGGCCATCTCGCCAGCGTGCCCTGCCTCCAGCCAGGCAATGAATTCCCGCGCGTGGGGACTGGGTTGCGCTGGCGCAATACCAACCAGGTCAAAGCCCAGGTCATAAGCACGGGCCCTGATCTGCTCGCCCAGGAGGACAGTCACTTATCCTGCTGCCTGCGGTCTGAAGCTGGCGATGGCGCGCAGTGCATCTTCGTAGATACGATCACGGCCCAGGACATTGAGTTCGTCGTGCAGAAGCTGGGCATCGCCCGCGACAGGGACCGACACAACCCGCGTGACAGGCCGCGATCCACCCAGCGCGACGGCGGTCTCGACGCACGTCTCGTCTTCAAGCCGGCAGACAGTGAAGCTCGCCGGCTGTGCACCACCAGCCGTCAGCCGGAGTGAGGTCAGGTTACAGGCAGGTGCGTTGCAGGCTACGTCTGTGGGGTAAATCACCACACGGATCTCAGAGCTGTTTCGACGAAATGCCACTCTCACCTCGCCCTGCACCGTTGGGGTCAACTCCGAGTCTGCTCGCCAGCCCAGGCGGCTGGCCAGCCAACCGACGACCAGCAGCGCCTGGGCCGGGTTGGACCGGGCATCGGTCCCGGCAGCGTACTCGATGCTAACCTCAGACAGAAGTGATAGATAAGGCAGGAGATTGGGGGCGTCGAAGAACTGGGCCACCATTTCGCGCCACGGCGTGATCCTGGCCCAGTTCAGGTCGCTCACTGCCAGCTTATCACCTGCCCCTTGCAGCCAGTCGGCCAGATGGATCAGCACATCCACTGGCGGCTGGAACTGGAACGAGTCGATGATCAGCCGGTCGCAACTCTGGGTTAGGCTTTCGAACAGGCGACTTCCGAGCGGTGGAATCCCTAGCCACCACAGGAACACGGGCATGTCCGGCAAGAGTAGCGGCAGAATCGTCCCAACTTGGTCGGCGGACACGCCTTCGTGGCCGGCCAGCGTGATCTGCTCGCAGTAGAGAAGCTGGCTGGCATCTGTCCGCCCGACGGGGTGCAACCCCACTCTGGCGGTGAGGTTGGGGGAGGGCGATGCGGCATCTCCACTGGCGAGAACAAGGATGGTACGGCAAGGCAAACCGAGCTGTCTCACGGTCTGAGCCGCATACTCTGCTGCGGCCGCGTCGTTCGGCTCAGGTGCCACTACGATCAGGTTGAGCAACGAGGCCCGTATGGCGGCAGCCGTACCGACCCCTGGGCCAACCGCCTCCCGCCAGAGTTGGCCGAGTTCGTGCTCGATGGCGCGCAAATCAACGGTCTTGTCCATCGTGTCTTCTCTGTGTGCTGCCCCCTTCGCTACGCTCAGGGCTTGGGCTCAACTACAACCGGCGCCAGCGCCGCCCGTCCTGCTCCATGAAGCGCTGGCTCTCTTCCGGCCCCCAGGTACCGGCTGCATAATTGGGGAAGTGCGGCTGGCTTGCCTTCCAACCCTCGATGATTGGGGTGATGAACTGCCAGGCGGCTTCCACCTCATCGCGTCGGGTGAACAGGGTCGAGTCACCCAACATACAGTCTAGCAGCAGGCGCTCATAGGCATCAGGGGCCGCGTCGCCGAATGCGGCTCCGTAGCGGAAATCCATCGCCACCGGCCGGATACGCATCGCCGGGCCAGGCACTTTGGCCCCAAAACGCAGTGCAATGCCCTCGTCAGGTTGGATGTTGAGCCCCAGGACATTAGGCTCGATGTCGTTGCCAGCGCCGTTGGCGAACAGCATCAGCGGCACCCCCTTGAACTGGATGGCGATCTCCGTCACGCGCTTGGGCAGACGCTTGCCGCTGCGTAGATAGAATGGCACGCCGGCCCAGCGCCAGCTATCAATGTAAAGTTTGAGCGCAGCGTAGGTCTCGGTGACCGAATCGGGCGCGACGTCAGGCTCTTCACGATAGCCGGGCACACGCTCACCGGCGATGACACCGGGGCCGTACTGGCCGCGCACGGTGTACTGGCCGACCTCATCGGGTCGGATCGGGCGAATGGCGCGTAAGACTTTGACCTTCTCATCGCGTATGGCGTTGGCTTCAGCAGTCACGGGCGGCTCCATCGCAGTGAGTGACAGGAGCTGGAGCATGTGATTCTGGATAATGTCGCGAATGACTCCAGCGGTCTCATAGTAGTCGCCCCGGCCTTCCACGCCCAGGCTTTCCGCCACCGTGATCTGGACGTGGTCCACATAGCGCCGATTCCAGATGGGCTCGAAGATGCCGTTAGCGAAGCGAAACACCAACAGGTTCTGGACAGTCTCTTTGCCCAGGTAGTGGTCAATGCGGTAGACCTGGTCTTCATGAAAGACCTGCAGCACCTGGCGATTGAGTTCCTGAGCCGAGGCCAGGTCATGGCCGAATGGTTTCTCGATGATGATACGAGACCAGGGCCGGCGCTCACTCCCAGAGATAGCCTGGACCAGGCCGGCTGCACCCAGTTGGGAGATGATCTCCGGGAAGAAGGCGGGGGGCGTCGCCAGGTAGAACAGGCGGTTGCCACCCGTGCCGCGTTCGCGTTCGGCCTGCTCCAGCATCTCCTTCAGCTTGCGGTAGCCCGCCGGATCGTCGAAGTTACCCTGCTGGTAGAACAGACCTTCGGCAAAGCTTTTCCAGACAGCTTCCTGCAGCGGTGTGGTGCGCGAGAATTGGGCAACGGCCTCGTGCATCTCCTGGCGGAAGGGCTCGTGGTTCTTCTCGCGGCGGGCGTAGCCGACGACAGTGAAGCCAGTGGGCAGCAGGCGGCGCAGCGCCAGGTTATACAGCGCCGGCAGGAGCTTGCGGCTGGCCAGGTCGCCGGTGACGCCGAAGATGATGAGCGTGCAGGGCGGTGGCGTGCGATGCAGCCGCAGGCCCACGTCGCGCAGAGGGTTCTCCGGGACCGGGCTTAGGGTCATCTTTGTGCGATGAGGGCGTCGCGCTTGGCGCCAATGCTGGCGATCAGGGCACTGAGCGAATCAGCGAAGGCTTTGACACCCTCGGTCTGTAATTCCTGCGTGACCTGATCGATGTCAATCCCGGCTTCGGCCAGCCAGTCCATCACCGCCCGGGCTTCATCCAGGCCTTCTTCCAGTGTTGGCCGGACCACGCCATGGTCACGGAAGGCGTCCACGGTCGCCGGGGGTATGGTATCAATCGTGTCCGGGCCGATCAGCTCTTCGACGTAGTAGACATCACGGTAGGCCGGGTTCTTGGTGCTGGTGCTGGCCCACAGCGGTCGCTGCACGCGCGCGCCCCGGGCCTTGAGTACGGCGAAGCGGGGGTTGCCGAAAACCTCCTTAAAGCGTTGGTAGGCCAGCTTGGCGTTGGCAATGGCGGCTTTCCCCAAGAGCCGGCGCAACGCGGCCTGCTCGCCGGGATGGGAGGTCTGCTGCAGTTTGGCCTGTAACTGCTTGTCCACCTTCGTATCCACGCGGCTGACGAAGAAGCTGGCCACTGAGGCGATGCGGTCCACCGGTTTGTTCTCTTTGACCCGCCGCTCCAATGCATTTAGATAGGCATTTGACACCTGCTCGTAGTGATCCAGTGAGAACATCAGGGTGATATTGATATTCAGCCCGTCGTAAAGCAACTGCTCGATAGCTGGAATGCCCTCGCGGGTGGCCGGGATCTTGATCATCAGATTGGGTCGGTCCACCTCTTGCCAGAGCCGATGCGCCTCGGCGATGGAGCCTTCAGTGTCGTAGGCCAGTTCGGGTGCGACCTCCAGACTGACGAAACCATCGCTGCCGCCTGTCTGCTCATAGATCGGTCGGAACACATCGGCTGCCAGGCGGACATCTCCGGTGGCGAGCGCCTCATAAACCTCCACCGGTCGCTTGTCGTCCTTGATGAGCGTCATGATGGCATCGTCGTAGTCATGGCTGTCAGAAATGGCCTTATTGAAGATGGTCGGGTTGGCGGTCATGCCACACAACCCGTCTTCGTCAATCATCTGGCGCAATTTGCCGGAGGTAATGAGCCCCCGTTGAATATCATCGTACCAGAAGCTTTGGCCGTATTGCTGCAATTGCCGCAGTGGGTTCTCAGATATTTTCACCTTTCCAGAAGCTCCTTTCGTACATGACTATTGTAGTCGCATTCCGGCATTGTGCCACTACAAGAGGGGAATTTGCGCGGCACCCTGCTCGACGATCGGATCCAGGCCCCAGATCGTCTTGAGCACGTGCCGGTCGGCAGCGGGCGATTGGGCCAGTTGGCGGATCAAATGGGCTTTGGCGAACAGCCAGCCCTGTTCGTTGACGGCCTGGCGCATACGCCCATCGCGCCGCAACTTGACTGCCGCCAGCTTGCTCCTGGCCGCCGGCAGCACCAGGCAGGGCTGGCATCCTTCCGGCGGTGTGGGCCTATTTAGCAGGAGGGGTCCCAGGATAGCGCTGTCGGATAGGGTGAAGGCGTACGCCGGCTGCGACTCTTCCTCCCAGATGACAGGCCAGCTACCTTCTCCTTCCTGGCACAATGTGACAAACCCCAGGCGCCTGCCCAGGGCCACCAGATCGGCAACAAGCTGCGGCCAAAGTACCCCCTCGTGTTCGGGGGCGTAGGCCGAGAAGCAGGCCTGGATCAGTTCGGCGGGCGGCGTCAGTAAGCCGGGGAAACGGCGATAGATGGCCTCGGCGAAGTCCCGCCAGCTCATCGCCCGGTTCTGTGTCAGGACCTCAATGGCAGCAGCCTCAACCCGATCGGCCAGCGGGACAATGGTGTGATCCCAATCCGCCAGCCACCAGTGCTCCTCTTCGCCCTCCAGGGCGGGGGGCTCTAGCGTGACCTGTGCCGCCAGGCCGATCAGGGCAGCGCGCACACACTGAGCAAGGTAGGTCGTTGGGGAGGAACTCGCGTCGGGGAGGACCAGTGCCTCGGCCAGCCGCCCTGAACGCGCCAGATCGCTGTGGATCGCCGCTTGAAGCCAGGTCCAGCCAACGGGTTCGGCGCGAAGACGCAGCACTTGCAGAACGGTCTCGGCTATCTCGCGCTCGACAGCCGCAGTCAGGGACCGAAGGTCAGCAGTCGGACCGGTTGCGGGGACCCGTGCCTCGTTCCCCGGTCTCCGGCAGAGCAGGCGGGCCTGTACGTGACCATTCCCCTGAAACTGGGCCTCGCTTAGTCGCCAGCCATCGCTGATCGCTAAGAATGTAGACTCCAGCAGGATAGGCTCCGCATCGGTCAGGATGATCGCCAGACTGCCATCGTCTGCCAGTGCTGGCTGCAAAGCCATCAGCCCGGCCCGCAATCCCTGGCCGTACCAGTCTGGGTCAGGCCGGTGCTGCTCCAAGGCGGGGAAGAGCGGGCGGGCCGCCTCCGGACCCCACAGCCAGGCCGACCACAGTGCCGATAGGGCCCAGAAGGTTGGGTCCAAGCGGGGCATCTCTGTCAAGAGCAGCGATACTGTCCCTGGCATGAGAAGTTGTGCCAGGCCGCGAGCCGAGTGTGGTACCAGAAAAACCGCCGGCGTTCCACCAGCGGTCGGGGGCGCTTCCAGCCGCTCCAATACAGGCACAGCCGGCAGTGCCGGGGTCGAAAGGCGCGCTGCCGCGTCCTCCAGTGCCAGCCAGACATTGACTTCGCGGTAGCGGGTGGGCGGTAGCCCCAAGTGCGTTGGGCGGCCGGGCACACCTGGCCTGGCATGCAGGGGACAGGCAGCATCGCAGGCGGCCATAAGGATTGCGCTGAGAGCGTAGCGCTCCTCGGCCCCCAAGGTAAGCCGGTCCAGGCGGGTCAGCAGATTGACCAGGGCGTGTAGGGCACGCGGCGGGTAGCTTTCGATCAACTGGCTCAAGCGCTCGCGCACCGGTCCGCTCGTCGGCGCGGCACGATCCAGGGCAAAGTAGAAGTGAAAACCACGTGACTCGATGCGATGGGCGCGTTCGATATCGGCTGCATCAACTGCGGCGGTTCCTTGTGTGCCGCAAGCGGGGCAGTGGAAGCCCTTCTCGACGGGGTTTCCCGCTTCGCGTTCCCAGACGAAGAAGTTGGCTTCGATGGGTGCCAGGCAGTTGGGGCAAGATGTGGCATATAGCCCGCGCACATACTGTTGCACCGACCGATCCTCGCGGGGGGCGTCGCCCAGGCGGGCAAGGGCGTGGGCGATGGCCTCGGGCCGAGGTGGGGAAAGTGTGGCCCGCAGTGCCAGCCGGGCGACCGGGTTAGCTGCACCGACAAGAACCCACCGGCCACTGGCCAGGGTCTCATGGATCAGGCCCGGGCTCATGCCATAGGGGTCAAGTACCAGGTCGCCGGGTCGGGTCAGCCGCTCCACGTAGTGTGCTGCCACCCCACGGGGCGTGTGGCACAGGTCGTCCGCCAGGAGCGGCCAGGCGTTGGCGGCCGGGTCGCGTTCACCGGCGACGAAATAACCTGCCCCATCGTAGCGACCGGGAGCCCTACCGCTAGGTTTGTCCATGGTCCCTCTTCGGAAAGTATAGCATAAGCAGTGAGCGGTGACGATTGACGCAATTGACAGCGGGGCGCGCCCCGGCTATACTGGCAGCTTCTGGAGAAGCTGGTGATGGAGAAACTGGTCGAGTATTTCCGTGCTCAGTCGGATGCGATGACGGCGCTCCTGCAGCAGCTTGTCATGTTGGAGTCGCCGACGACCCACAAGGCCGCGGTGGATCGGCTTGGTGCGTTTCTGGCAGAGCAGGCCCGTGGACTCGGTGCTGAGGTCAGCCTGGTGCGGCAAGAGCGGGTCGGCGATCATGTGGTCGCCCATTGGGGCCGGGGCGATGGTCAGGTGCTCTTTCTATGTCACATGGACACGGTCTGGGAGGTAGGTACGCTCGCAACCCGCCCGTTGCGATTGGCCGATGGCCGCCTGTATGGGCCGGGAGCCTATGATATGAAAGGCGGTATCGCCATCGCGCTGAGCGCGTTGGGCGGCCTGCGCGCTCTAGACCGCTGGCCAGCGTTACCGATCACACTGCTGATCACAACGGATGAAGAGCGAGGCAGCCGTACCTCGCGTGAGCTGATCGAGACTGAAGCGCGTCGTAGCCGGCTGGTGCTGTGCATGGAGCCGGCGCTGTCGAATGGCGCGCTTAAGACGCAGCGTAAAGGCACCGCACTTTTCAGAGTGACCGCTTGGGGGCGGGCAGCACACGCCGGCGCTGACCATGAGAAGGGGATCAACGCGATTGAGGAACTGGCCCATCAGGTGCTGGCTCTACAGCGAATGACCGATTACCATAACGGGACAACGGTCAGCGTGGGGCGCATCGAGGGCGGCACGCGTTCGAACGTCGTCCCTGACAAGGCCTGGGCATGGGTAGACCTGCGCGTCAGCACCCGAGCGGAGGGCGAGCGCATGAACCGGGCCATCCACAATCTGCAGCCCGTCCTGCCTGGCGCCCGGCTTGAGATCAGCGGTGGGCTGAACCGGTTGCCGATGGAGCGGAACGAGTTGATGGTGCAGACGTTTGCCTGGGCACAGTCGGTTGCCGCCCGCATAGGCTTCACACTGCGCGAAGGAGCCACCGGCGGCGGCAGTGACGCCAACTTCACCGCTGCTCTCAACATCCCCACCCTGGATGGATTAGGCGCTGTCGGCGACGGCGCCCACGCCGTCAATGAGCATGTCCTCCTTGCCAGCCTGCCTGAGCGCACGGCGCTTGTAGCGGCGCTCCTGCTAGCTGCCCATGAGTTCAACTGGGATCGGGGCTAGCCCCGCTGCCGGGCTACGCCGTTTCGGCTGTTATCCGGCTCAACCAGTCCGCCAGGACCTGATTGACTAACCCTGGCTGCTCCATATTGGAGAGGTGGCCCGCATCGGGGATGATCTCTAATCTGCTGCCCCGGATGGCGGTGTGCATCTGGCGCGCAGCCTCGGGCGGCGTGAGCGCGTCGTCGGCACCGACGATGATTAAGGTTGGGCAGGTGATCTGGGCCAGGGTGCCGGTCGAGTCGGCTCGTTCTGCCATGGCCATGAGAGCACCTACAATGCCATTCACCGGCTGGCGTTCCATCATCTGGCCGACCTGTTCAACCAGCGCCGGTTGCCTTTCGAGTGTCTTGGGTGAAAGCAGCCTGGGCAGCAGGCCCTTAGCGATAGCTGCGGCACCTTCCTTGCGGGCGGTCTCGGCTGCCCTCATGCGGCCCTCACGCCCTTCAGGGGTATCGGCCTGTGCCCGGGTGTCGAGCAAAGCCAATGCCTGGACACGCTGTGAGTATTGGCGGTAGAAGGCGAAAGCGATGTAGCCGCCCATCGAGAGCCCGGCCAGGATGGCGCGTTGCACCCCCAGATGGTCGAGTAAAGCACGCAAATCGTCGGCGTAGCTGTCCATCGTGTAGGGTGGCTCGGTGGCCTGCGAGCGGCCGCAGCCGCGCAGGTCAGGCACAATCAAGCGCGCCCTATGGGACAGGCCTGCGACCTGCGGCTGCCACATGGTCCCATCCAGCGGGTAGCCGTGAATCAACACCAGCGGTGTCCCCGCTCCGGCTACCTGATAGTGCATCTCAAAGCCGTTGATGGATGTGTGCATACCTTCCTCCCTTGCGCAGTTGCCCATCTCCCCTTTCGCTACCGCTCCGACCGGCCGTGCGGCAAGCCTGGGAAGGGAGAGGGACGGGAGCAATGATACACGCAAGTGTTTGATCAGGGCAAGGATGCCAGCCGCGGTGCTGGCTCCAGCCCTGAGACTCAGTAGATCGCAGGTTTATCATGCTGAGCCGTGTCTTGCGCTTCCACCGTGAGCAAAACCGAAAGTTCAGGTATAATGGGCTGCCGTGCGTAAGCGCTGGCCTGATATCCTCATCCTGGCAGGGCTGCTGGCCCTGCCGACTCTACTCTACTGGCCGGTTGTCTTGGGGGGGCGCACATTGCTCCCGGCAGACAACCTCTTCGCGTTCGAGCCCTGGCGCTTCTTCGCCGCCCGGTTTGGCATCAGTGTGCCTCAGAACGGCTTGCTTTCTGACCTTATCCTCGAGAACTACGTCTGGAAGCGGTTCATCCTGGAGAGCCTGCAGGCACGACAGGTGCCCCTATGGAACCCTTATCTATTTGCGGGGGTGCCGTTTCTGGCAGCGGGCCAACACTCCGCCTTGTATCCCTTCAGCCTGATCTTCTATACCCTGCCGCTGTGGCGGGCTTACGGCGTATTCGCCGTGTCGCAGGTATTCCTGGCAGGCGCGTTTATGTATCTGTTCGTGCGTACTCTGGGCGTGGGGCGGCTGGGAGCAGTCATCGCGGCGGTCACCTACGAACTGAGTGGCTTTATGCTCGTCAGCGTTGTGTTCCCAATGATCGTCGCCGGTGCTGCCTGGCTACCCCTGCTTCTCATGTTCATAGACTTTGTCATTCGCCAACGTCCGGCGCTGGGCGGCCGGCCGGCGACATTGCCCTGGATCGCTGGCGGCGCCCTGGCACTCGGCTGCCAGATGCTCGCCGGGCACATCGAGATTACCTTATACACGCTGCTCATCATGGGCGCGTATGCGGCGTGGCGGCTGGTGCGCGAATGGCGCACGGCAGGCGGCCAGTGGTGGATACTTTACCGGCCTGCCCTGGCACTGATGACGATGGTCGTCTTGGGTATCGGCGTAGGGGCGGTACAACTCCTGCCGCTGGTTGATGTTGCCCGGCTCAATTTCCGCGCAGGCTCGGCCAGCTTCGAACAGATTCAAGCTTGGGCCTACCCCTGGCGGCACCTGGCAGCTTTCATCATCCCTAATGTCTTCGGCAATCCGGCACACCACATCTACTTCGATCTGTTCTCCGGGCAGGTGCTGCCCGCGCCGCCTAATCCCTTGGCCGGGGGCGAACGGACTATCTGGTGGGGCATCAAGAACTATGTGGAGGGCGGGGCCTACGCCGGTATCCTGCCGCTGTTGCTGGTGCCGTTCGCCATCGCAGGCTGGTGGCGTCAACGGACGGTCAGTAGGCGGCAGCGGACCATGAGCACATTTCTACCCACTGCCCGCCCCGCACTACCCACTGGGCCAGTCCCCTTCTTCGCAATTCTAGCGGTCATCTCGCTGGCCTTCACCTTCGGCACGCCGCTATACCGGTTGGTGTTCTGGCTGCCGGGTGTAAATCAACTCCATGCGCCCTTCCGCTGGATTTGGCCGTACACACTATCGGTCGCGGTCCTGGCAGGCCTGGGGGTAGAAGCCGTGCGATCTGTCTACCGCGACACAAGCCGTGTGATCGGCTGGCTGTCGGTGTTGGGTGGCGTAGCCATCGTCATAGCGGTGTTGGGTGGCCGCACCTTCTTCAGCATCGTCGAACCTGCCGTGACCTGGCTCTGGCATAGACTGGCGCTGGCAGATCAGGCTTTCCCCAATGTCCGTGTCTTCTATTCGTATGAAGGCACCTGGGTGATCGTGCTGGGGCTGGCGCTGATGGTCAGCGGTGTGGCGCTGGTCCTCCTGACGAGGGATAGAGGTCAGCGGCCCTCCGTCCTTCGTCCTCCATTGCTGGTCGTTGCCGTGTTGGCGCTCGATCTGCTGGTGGCCGGCTACGGCTTCAACCCGGCTGTGGACCCTCACCTGCTGGACTTCAAACCCGATGTCGTCAACTTCTTGGCACAAGATAAGGGCCTATGGCGACTGACGACCTACACCCGTGAAGACCTGGGGACAACCAAAACCTTTAACGCTAATGTCGGTATGTTGTATGGCTTCCAGGACGTACGGGGGTACGATTCGATCATCCCGATGCAGTATGTCGAGTACATGCGGCTGATCCAGCCACAGAGTGAGCTCCTGTACAACCGCATCGCCCCGATCAACGACCCGACTGCCCTCAATTCGCCTCTGCTAGACGTGCTGAACGTGAAGTACGTCCTGAGCGAATTGCCTATAGACAACCCCAAGTTCAGCCTGGTCTACGATGGCGAGGTCAAGGTCTATCGCAACGAGGGTGTCGCCCCCCGGGCCTTCAGTCTGCCGGCCGGTTGCCTGGTCAGCACCTCTGATGTGGCGCAGGCGCTGCGCACCTACGATCCCCGCGACTACGTCATCCTCAACGGCCCTGAACAGCCGCCTCGCGCCGACCCGGCCAACTGCGTGCCTGCGGCTGCGACCATCACGAGTTACACGCCATCGGAAGTCTGGATTGATGTGGCCCTCTCCGAGCCAGGCTGGCTGGTGCTGGCGGACAGTTATGCGCCAGGCTGGGTGGCGTATGTCCGCCCGCTTGGCGCGAATGACAACGCTGAGCGCGAGGTACCGATTACACGGGCCGACGGCAATCTCCGCGCCGTAGCGCTGGAGCAGGGGCGATGGACGCTGCGCTTCAAGTATAGCCCGCTATCGTTCAAGCTGGGGCTGTTCAGTGCGTCTATCGCCGGGATCGCGATCGTGTTTCTGGCCGGCGTATGGCTTTGGCGCTACTTCTATCGGGAAAGTGCGGTGGACTCGACGGCGCGGCGCGTGGCCAAGAACAGCCTGGCGCCGATGGCCCTCAACCTGATGAACCGGGCGGTGGACTTTGCTTTTGCTGCTCTGATGTTACGCATTCTCGGCCCGGACAACGCCGGTAAGTACTACTTCGCCGGTGTCATTGTCGGCTGGTTCGAGATTCTGACCAATTTCGGCCTCAACACATTGCTGACACGTGAGGTGGCTCGCGACCGGGGTCAGGCCAATCGCTACCTGATCAACACTACGGCACTGCGCTTGACGCTATTGGCGTTGTCTGCGCCGGTCTTGCTGGCGCTAATTGTCGCGTGGCGGCAGCTCTTTGGTCTGGACCTGGATACCGCCCTGGCCATCGTGTTCCTGGCCGTTGCCCTCGTCCCCAGCAGCCTCTCGACCGGCCTGACGGCGCTGTTCTATGCCTACGAACAGGCCGAATATCCCGCCGCCATCACCATGGTGACTGTGTTGATCAAAGTGGGTTTGGGCGTGCCGGTGCTGCTGCTGGGTGGCGGCTTCGTCGGGTTGGCGGCCGTCGCCATAGTCGTCAACACGGCTACCCTCATACTGCTCGGATCGCTGGCACTGCGATTGTTTTTCCGGCCACGATGGCAGAGCGATCCGCGGCTGCGGCGCGAGATGGTCAGGGAGTCGTGGCCGCTGATGATTAATCACCTGTTAGCGACCCTGTTCTTCAAGGTGGACGTGCCGCTGCTCGACGGGCTCAAAGGCAGCACCGTCGTCGGCTGGTATAGCACGGCCTACAAATGGGTGGATGCGCTTAACATCATCCCGGCTTACTTCACCATTGCGGCCTTCCCGGCGATGACGCGCCAGGCGGCCGAGTCGAAAGCCGCCCTGACGCGATCCTACAACTTATCGGTCAAGCTACTGGTGATGGTGGCGCTTCCTCTGGCGGTGATCACCGCTGCCCTGGCCCGACCCTTGACGCTCCTGCTCGGCGGTCCTCAATACCTGCCGCATGGGGCTATCGCGCTGCAATTGATGATCGGCTCGATCCCGTTTGGCTGGATCAACAGCGTCACGAACTATGTGCTGATCGCCTTGGGACAACAGAGGAAGCTGATGTACGCGTTTGCCATAGGCCTGACATTCAATGTTGTCGCCAACCTGTTCTTCATCCCGCGCTACAGCTATATGGCCGCAGCGGTCATTACTATTCTCTCGGAACTCGTTGAAGGTGCGGCCTTCTACTATTTCCTCCGCCGCAGCCTGGCACCCGTGCCGTGGCTGGCCCTGTTGGGGCGGCCAGCGCTGGCGGCCCTGGGCATGGCGGCTGTAACCCTCATGGTGGGGCCTGTAAACCTGGTCCTGGCGGTGGTCGCCGGGCTGGTGACCTACGGCATCGGGGTGGTTGTGCTCGGTGCGGTTGGGCCGGAGGAGCGGGGGGTGGTCCTGGCGTTGCTGCCGCGCAGGTGGCAGAGGCTGCCGGAGCGCGAGACCCTCTAGGCCGTCCAGCGCGTGCCGGCGAAGCGATAGCCGACGCCGCGTGACGTCACAATCCACTGGGGTTGGCTGGGATCTTTCTCCAACTTGCGCCGCAGGTAATGGATATACGGCTTGAGGCTGTCAACCGCGTCGCCGTACTGCGGACCCCAAGCCTGGACCACCAGATCGCGCCGCGACAGGACACGGCCGGCGTTGTTGGCCAGGCAGGCGAGCAGGTCGAATTCTTTGGGCGTGAGCTCTACGCGCTGCCCGCGGACGGTGACCTCACGCCGGTAGAAGTTGATGACAAGCTGGCCTTCATCAAACGCCAGTTCCTCCGCCGGCGCTGTGCTGGGCGCGCGGCGCAGATGGGCTTTGATCCGCGCCACCAGTTCGTGGTTGTCAAATGGCTTGATCACGTAGTCGTCCGCTCCCATCTCCAGCCCCTTGACCACGTCCCGGATGTCGCCCTTGGCAGATAAGAAGATGATAGGCATGTCAGACAACTCGCGCAGGCGGTGGCAAACCTCCCAACCATCCATAACGGGCATCATGATATCGAGGATAACCAGGTCGGGATGGGTGAGATAGGCCTGCCGCAGTCCCTCATCCGCGGAGTGGGCGGTGACTACCTCATATCCATGGTGCTTGAGCAAAGTGGACAATATCATCACGATGTGCTCATCGTCGTCAATCACCAGGATCTTCTCGGCCATGTCACTTCTCCCGATATAATGTTGCTTGTGGTCGCAGCCGAAACGGTAGTCACCTATAATAACATTATACCACATGCCAGTATTGTGCCAAAACGCACCTGTGGCCGCAGGCTGCGGAACTGGCTTGGGGATCCAAGAAGAAGAGGCAGAAGCCTGTCAGGATGGACCAGACCCGCCAGGTCTGCCCATCCGATCAGGAGCGGTACTATACGGGTACAGGTGTTGTAGCTGTGGTGATGGTGACCGCTGCGTGCTGGGGATGGACCACCTGATCGGGTCGTGACCTGAGGCCATCGCCGACAGCCATGCCAGTGTCGTTGGAGGATGGCTCCATAGGCCCGGCCATCGGCTGCGCGCCGTCGAAGCGGTAGCCGATCCCCCGCACCGTTCGCAGGTAGCGAGGCTCATCAGGGTTTTCCTCGATCACCTGGCGCACCCACCTGATATGCACATCCAACGTGCGCGTGTCGCCTATGTAATCCGTCTGCCAGACATGGCGCATCAGGAAGCGCCGACTGAGGACCTCGCCGGGGCGACGCATGAAGGCCTCTAACAGACGGAACTGCTTGGGCGTTAAGCGGGTCTCGCGACCGTTACGGATCACACAGCGTTGCCCCAGGTTGAGAGCGATGTCGCCCACGCGCAATACTTCGCCCCAGCGGGCGGGCATCAGCCGTTCGATCCGATTAAGCAGCTTGCGCGGTGTGAAGGGCATGACCAGACATACATCAGCAATACCGCGGTCTGCCGGCCTGCCTTCGCCACGGATGAGGATGATCGGAGTCGTGGGGGAATGCTCGTGCAGCATCTGACAAATGCGTGTCCCGCTGCTCGAGAGCGAGGCACCATCTACAATGATGATGTCTGGCGGCGCGATGACGAGCCGCTCAAGGGCACTTCGCCCGGTGTGTACAACATGGATCAGATGGCCCTTCTTTTCCAGGGGCTGCCGGAAGGAGTTCGCACTGGCCCCTTTACCTTCAATGAGAAGCACCCTGGCCTGTACCATGTCGGCCCTCCCTCGCGTTAGTGGTCTCCACTGGCAAACACCAGAAACCAGGCATCATTGGCCGCCCGGAGATGCCACCCCAATAAAGACGCTCTTACGCTAAGGGCGAGCCTCTGCTATGCCTGCTTGTCACCGAGCAGTAGGGGGCGAAGCCAGTCACCTCGCCCCTACCCGGTCGGAGTGCCCCGCCGGGTGTTCGGGGCCATCTCTGACCGTTTCCGACGGGTCCGCAAGACCGTCAGGACCCCGGATTTCTGGCAATTGCTAGGGGATTAACATTATAGTCAGGGGCATCACAACTATCAAGTCAATCTCAATGCCTGGCAGGGGGTGAAGCCCGTTTTCAGCAGTTCCTCCGCGGATATGCCGCATATGGGGAGCGTGACTCGCTCACCGCCAGATATGCCCCCTATATCGCCCCGGCCGCCTGCAAGACTTTGTGCATCGGAGCGGTTTTAGGCCTCATCTGATAGATACCGTGGTCGGCGGCGCTCTCCTATCCTTAGGCCTCAGGTAGCCCCCACCGTAGCTCACTAGCTGGGGTGCATGCCAGATTAGGAGCAACAGGCGCAACGCTCAAGCGTCGCGCCGAGAGAGCGAAGCCCCTGCGGGCTGAAGAAGACCTCTCCCCTTTCTCCCCTCCCCTATCAGGGGAGGGGTTAGCCCGCAGGGCTTGGTTTCCTCAGCCCGGAGCTAGAAGCTCCGGGCGGCTGTGCTCAGGACGACAAACTCGCCCCGAATATGAAATAGGCCGGCCCCACTAGCTGGCGGATGTTGACCTGAGGACACATCCACAGTAGAATTTCTAATGATGACTTCACTGCAAATTGGGCCTGTCCACGGCCAACCTGGCGAGTTAGCCTACGGTGAGTTTGAGGCCTTCCCCCTACCGACAGGCGGCCGTGAGCACCTGCCCATTATTATCGCGCAGGGGGTCGAAGACGGGCCTGTGTTGTGGCTCACCACCGGCATCCACGGACCAGAGCATACGGGCCTCAATATCGTGCATCAGATCCTGACACCCGATCTCCCTCGCCGCCTGCGCGGGACAGTCGTCGTGGTGCCGGCGCTGAACCCGGCCGGCCTGCGCACCGCCCAACGCGAGCCGTACTACGCGCACACCGACCCCAATCGGCTGTTTCCAGAAGACGAGGGCCGGACGTTGCAAGCGGCCTCCGGCGACCCCGATAGGGAGCTACCCTCTGCTCTCGAAGAAACCTATGGTCGCCTGTTTGAAGCCATCCGGGCGACGGCTACCTATCTCATTGATCTCCACAATGCCTGGATTGGGTCAGTGCCCTTCATCCTTCGCGATCGGGTTCTTTATCACGCGGAGCGAGACCGCCGGGAGGCTGAAGCGCTACAGGCCCGCACCGGCGAGATGATCGATGCCTTGGGCCTGTCGGTGGTCAACGAGTTCCCGGCGCGCAAATACGTGGGCGAAAAACTGCATCGTTCCGTCAGCGGTGCAGCCCTTAACTTGGGCCGCATCCCCGCTGTCACGGTGGAATTGGGCACAGGTATGATGCCAGACCCGGCGATCATCGCAGCGGGAGTAACCGGCGTGCTCAACGTGCTGCGATGGGCGGGGATGCTGCCGGGGCAGCCTGAACCCATCCGAGGCGTGCCGTTAGTCCGGCCCGGTTACCCCACCCGCCGACGCATGCACCCGCATGTCCCTGCGGCCTGCATTGTACGCCATCTGGTCCGTCCGGGCGACATCCTGCGAGCGGGTGACCCGGTAGCGGAGATGCGTGACATCTATGGCCGGCCCATTGAAGGGGGAGTCCTGCGCACGGAATACGATGGCTGGGTCATCGGTTTCAACCATGGCGTGGTGTACTATCCCAACACACCTGTGGCGGTGCTGGCCGTGCGCGATGATGAACCCATGGTGGC
>CADDZL010000004.1 GCA_902812335.1 Chloroflexota bacterium
TGTGGGCAGGAGCAGACCCGTCCCCACATATTCGGCCGGCAGCGTGCTGGTGGTCGGTACCACCGTCATCACATGGATCGCGGCCCCACATACCCGCGCCAGTTCCGCTGCCAACGGCACCGCCGGCTCGTGCAGCGCCGTGCTATCGAGCGGAACGAGGATCTTGCGGCACTCGAACGGCGGTTCGTCATCCGTCCCTTTCGGCCGCACGAAAAACACGGGCAGCGTCCCACGCTGGATGACCTGCTGCGCAATGGTGCCCACCAGCATGTCGCGCAGCCCACCATGTCCGTGCGCGCACAGGATAGCCAGGTCCGCGTGCAGTTCATCGCCGTGGCTGATAATACTGCGGGCTACATCGGCTTCCTCCGTCGAGTGAACGTGTTTTTCGATGGAGATACCAGGCCGCGCGAACCGCGCCGCGATCTCGTCGAGATAGGCTTGCGCTTCGTCCACCCGCAGCAAATGGCGCTGACCGTGAATGCTCGCAGGCGCGCCTTGTTCAATGACGTGAAAGAGGATAATCGCCGCCTGGAAATGTTCGGCGAGATAGAACGTCGCCGGCAACACTGATTCGGCCAGATGCGAGCCGTCAAGCGGCACCAGCAGTCGTTTGAACATGGTTAGCCTCCTCCGCCGAACAGCGATTGATACAGCAGGAAAACGTTCAGAGCGACAATCAACGCGGCAGCAATGCTCGCGATGATCGTGGTGCTACGGCGATTGACCAGAACACCCATGATGTCCGGTCGTGCCGTGAAGATGACCAGCGGGATGATCGCGAAGGGCAAGCCGAAACTGAGCACGACCTGGCTCAGGACCAGCGTGTTAGTAGGATCGAGCCTCAGCCCAATCACGATGAATGAGGGCAACATGGTGAGCAGGCGGCGGATCCACACCGGTATTTTGCGATGGACGAAACCCTGCATGATGATCTGGCCCGCCATAGTTCCTACAGTTGAGGACGACTGGCCCGAAGCCCATAGCGAGATGGCGAAGACCAGGCTGGCCGCGCCGCCCAACAGTGGCACCAGTGTGCGGTGCGCCTCTTCTATCGTGCCAATATCCGTCAAGCCATGTTGAAAAAACGTGGAGGCAGCCATGATCAACATGGCCGCATTAACCAATCCGGCGACCGACATGGCAATCAGCACATCAACCAGTTCGAAGCGAAAGAGCCGGCGCAACTGGGCAGGATCGCGCGTGACGACCCGGCCCTGCATCAGGCCTGAGTGCAGGAAGATGGCATGCGGCATGACCGTCGCACCCAGGATACCGGCCGCCAATAGCACACTCTCTGTGCCGGAGAACTGCGGCACGATGGAATGAAAAGCAATCACGCCCCAATCAGGGCGGTCGAGCACCGTTTCTATCAGGTAGGATACGGCAATCACACCCACCAGTGACGTAATCAGCGCCTCCAGCGGGCGAAATCCACGCCGCTCGAGCAACAGAACGACGAACGTGGCGCAGCCGATGAGAACAGCCGGCACTAGCAGCGGCGGCCAACCCGTGATATTTCCGAGCTTCTGGAAGAGGCCGGGGAAAAGCAAATAGACCCCCAGCGCCGCCCCCAGAAACTCCGCCAGGTCGGTGGCCATGGCGACGACTTCCATCAGGGCCCACATCCCATAGCCCGCCCAGCGGGGATAGTGATCGCGCATCATCTCGGCGAGGTTCTTGCCGGTGGCAATGCCCAACTTGGCCGATAGCGATTGAACCAACATGGCCGTCAGATTGCTGGCGAAGATGACCCAGAGCAACAGGTAACCGAACCTTGCGCCCGCCTGGATATTCGTGGCATAGTTGCCCGGGTCCACGTAGGCCACCGAGGCAATAAAGGCCGGCCCGAGGAAGGGCAGGAGCCGGGCCAGCCACCCTTTCTGGCTCCGCCCTTCAAGCACTTCCATGGCTGCGGAGACTGTGCCTACGTCGGCAGGCTTGACTCGATTGATGGCATTGGGCTGCGTCGAACCTGGCATTATCGCTCCTTGATTATATTACCGTGTTCATCATGCCGAAGCCGCCGATGATCACCGCCAGCAGCGACGGCTCCCAAGCAGAGCCACGAATATAGGCGATCTCACCCTGGCTCTCGGCGGCCCGGCTGGAGGCCCTTGCCTCAGCATCGGGCAACACGCGCTCTGAGCGCTGCCGCACGCGCTCGATCTGGCTGGGGGCCTTAAGCTGGGCCTGGGAGGCACCGAGCTGGCGCGGCTTTTGCAAGAGCGCCTGGGCAGCGGCCAGGGTAATAGCCGCTGCGGCCTCTTCATAGGCGGAACCGGTCTCGAAAATACCTGCGATATGAAAGGCCGAATCCGTCAGGCGAATGGTATCGCCGACTCTCAGCTCGAAGTTCTGTGCGGCGAGCTTGCCCAGGATGAGCAGCCGGCCGTGACCATGCCAGGCCGACAGGCTCTGCCCCTCGACGATCTTGAAGCGCTGTATGGCGAAGCTCTGGGGATCGTGGCCGAAGACGAAGAAGTAAGGTGAGCCTTCGGTGGTGACGATGCCTGACAGCAGGCCGGCCACTGCGCGCACCTCCGGCATGGCCTTGATCTGATCGCTCACGACCTGGGGTAGCGCGCTTAGCGTGATGTCGAAGGGGCCCTCTTGGGTGAGGACGAGGTCAGCGCCGCTGCCGGCGAGGGTGGTGGTGTAGCCTTCGGCCATCGCCCCCAGCATGACAATGGTGAGCAGGCGGCGCGTCCTGCGACGCGCCAGGTTTCTGAGGATCATAGCGTAGCGTCCGCCGCCTCGACTTATCAGACTTTCGTACCACAGAAATCATGATTTAGGTATGACTAAATTATAACCTCAGCTCCCTATCTGTCAAGCCCTTGCTGACACCGGTCGGGATTATAGTGCACTTCCGATAGTTCTCCTAGACACAAAGCCGACATTTGCCCGACGTTGACCGATCATGGGCACAGTCTATCACGGGATATGCGCCAACGTCATGAGAGAGGGGTCCTGGTGCGGTCAGGCTATCCCTTCCCCGGCCAGGGAAGGGTGGTGGGCTCAGCTCCTACGAGGTCTGCCGCCGGGCTTCGATGACGTTAGGCACGCGCTCGATCTTCGCCAGTACCCGGCTGAGCTGGGCGATGCCGGTGATCTCCATGGTGGTATAGAAGGTGGCGATGTTGCGGCTGGTGGTGATGTTCACCTGGCTCATGTTGATGCCCTCACCCGCCACGATGCCGGAAATCTCATGCAACAGCCCACCCCGGTCGTAGGCCACGATCCTGACCTGGACCGGATAGGTCTGCTGGCTGGGGCCCCAGGCGACTTCAATCAACCGCTCGCGCTCCTGCGAGAGCAACACGTTAGGGCAATCGCGGCGGTGGATAGTCACGCCCCGCCCACGCGTGATGTAGCCGATGATCTGGTCGCCCGGCAGCGGGTTGCAGCAGCGGGCGATGTGTGTGAGCAGGCCGCCCGTGCCATGCACCTCGATGCCCTCCACAGTCAATGGTGGTGGGGGGGCTGGGACCTCAGCCGGCACGGTCGCCTCGGCGGCCCGCTGCTCCAGCTCCAGATTGACGATCTGGCCGGCGATCTGCTGCGAATTGATGTCGCCAGTGCCCACCGCCGCCAGGAAGTCATCCAGCTTATCGTAGCCGAAGAGCTTGCTGATACGCTCATGGGCCAGGCCATCCACGCCCAGCCGCTTCAGCTCCCGCTCCAGAAAGTCACGGCCCTGGGCAATGTTCTTGTCGCGGTCCTGGCGCTTGAACCACTGCCGGATTTTAGAGCGGGCGCGCTGCGTTTTGACATAGCCCAGGTGGGGATTGAGCCAATCGCGACTGGGGCCGCCGCGCTTGGCGGTAATGATTTCCACCTGATCGCCGGTCTTGAGTTGATAATCCAGATTGACCAGCCGCCCGTTGACCTTGGCCCCACGGCAGCGGTCACCGACCTCAGTATGAACGTGGTAAGCGAAGTCAATCGGCGTCGCCCCGGCCGGCAGGTCAATGATGTCGCCTTTGGGCGTGAAGACATAAACCCGGTCCTGGAAGACATCGGTTTTGAGCGATTCGACGAAGTCGCCGGCGTCGGCGACGTCCTGGCGCCAGTCGAGCAGCGAACGCAGCCAGGCGATCTTATTCTCGTATTCGAGGTCGCGCTTGCCGCCCTCCTTATAGCGCCAGTGGGCCGCGATGCCGTATTCGGCCGTCTGGTGCATCTCATAGGTACGGATCTGCACCTCTAGCGTCTTGCCGTCGTCGGCCACGACCGCGGTGTGCAGGCTGCGGTACATGTTATCCTTGGGCGTGGCGATGTAGTCGTCGAACTCGCCAGGGATCGGGCGCCACAGCCCGTGGACGATGCCCAGGACCTGGTAGCAGGTCGGGATGTCTGCCACGATGACGCGCACCGCGCGCACATCGTAGATCTGCTCGAAGGTTACGCCCTTGCGCGCCATCTTCTTGTAGATGCTGTAGATATGCTTGGGCCGGCCGCTCACCTCGGCCTGGATGCCCGCTTCGGCCAGTTTGCCTTTGAGCGTTGTGACGATGTGCTCGATGTGGGCTTCACGTTCGGCGCGTCGGTCGGCGATGAGCCGGGCGATCTCTTTGTAGCGCACCGGGTCGAGATGGCGGAAGCCCAGGTCCTCCAGTTCCCACTTCATTTGCCAGATACCCAGGCGGTTGGCGAGGGGGGCGAAGACATCCAGCGTCTCGCGGGCGATACGCTGGCGGCGCTCTTCGGGCAGCGCGCCCAGCGTGCGCATGTTGTGCAGGCGGTCGGCCAGCTTGATCAGTACCACGCGCACGTCGTCCACCATTGCCAGGAAGATCTTGCGCAGCGATTCTGAATTCAGATCGCTGAGCGGGCGCTGGTCCATCTGGCTAAGCTGGTCAATCTGCTGCAGCTTGGTCACACCATCCACCAGCCGGGCGATCTCCTCGCCGAACTCGCGCTGGATGTCTTCGATGGTGAAGCCGGTATCCTCGACCACATCGTGCAGCAGGCCAGCAGCAATGACGGCCGGGTCAAGGTTCAGGTCGGCCAGGATCTTAGCGACGGCCAGGCTGTGCTGGATATAAGGCTCGCCCGAGGCACGGGTCTGGCCTTCGTGTGCCATCGCCGCCAGTTCATAGGCGCGCCGAATCAGGTCCCGGTCGGCCGGGGCCAGGTTGCCGTCAAGATGGACCAGCAGAGTTTCCAGTTTCATCGTGCGATCCGACGTAGCTTCAGCCATTATTAGCAAGTATACCAGACTCTGAGGCAGGGATACAAGCGGCGTAAAACGTGATGCGTGAAACGCGACCTACGTTTCATGTTTTACGTTTTGTGCCAGGATATTGCGCCAGCGGGGTGGGATCACCGCTACGCGCCCGTTCCGGTCAATGCACACATGCTGGCTCTGGCCCGTCGCCAGGAGTTGGCCGGTATCGGCCTGGACGGCCTCGTAGGCAAAGGTGACCGTCCGGC
Organism: Chloroflexota bacterium; assembly: GCA_902812335.1. Taxonomy (GTDB): domain Bacteria; phylum Chloroflexota; class Anaerolineae; order DSLN01; family DSLN01; genus DSLN01. Next base: position 5,440 of record CADDZL010000004.1, read on the forward strand.
TGCGCACGTCTTCGAGCCAGGTGCGGATGGTCACGCGCTCGCCGTAGTGGGCTGGAGCCAGATAGCGGAGATGGATCTCGGTGACGGTCAGGAAGTAGCCGCTGCGCTCGATCTCGGCATAGTCGCTGCCGATGGCGCGCATGTAAGCGGACCGGCCTTCTTCTATCCAGACGACGTAGGCGCTGTGGTGGACGACGCCCATCTGGTCAGTTTCGGCATAGCGGACATGGAAGGTGGTTTCGATACTCATGTTTCGTGTGCCAGGACCTCACGCAACAAGGTCTTACGCTCTCCGGCCGCCAGCATCTCCAGCTTGCGGGTCCCCAGCGGGTCAATCTCCTCGCGCAACAGGCGTACTTCCTCGGCGGTAGGTGGCTCGGTCTCGCCCGCATCCGGCGCGACCTGGAGCGGGAAGCCGGTTTGGGCCTGGATGTCGCGCAGTGACTGGCCGGGGTGCCACGTCACCAGACGCATACGCCCGTCGGCGAAATCGAACTGGCCCAGGTCGCTCACCAGGTAGCGCGGGCCGGCCCCGGCCGACCGGGCCGGGTTATGGCCCAGGCCGGAGAGGATATCGAGTTGCTCGACGAAGACAGCGCGGCTGTGGCGGGGGACGTACAGGTAGAATTTGTCGGAGTAGGCGGTTACGTCGGCGATGCCGCCGCAGCCGGGCAGGCGGACGCGGGGCCGGGCGTAGCTGCCGCCGATGAAGATGTTATTGCAATTGCCCTGAGCATCCACCTGGCCGGGCCGGAAGAATTCCTTGAAGTGCAGGCGGGGCAGAAGTTCGCAGGCCACCTGGGTGAAGCTGAACGTGATCAGTGCCCGGCCCAACCACAGGTCCTCGACGCGGGCCAGGCCCAGCGGTATTGGGTCACGGCACACGCTGCTGCCGATGGCCGAGGCATAGTATACGTTGGGCGCGTGGGTGCGTTGCGCCAGGAGATAGCCGGCCATGACCAGTGGCGTGGCGATGCCCTGGGCCAGTATCTCACCATCTTCGACCTGGCGCGCAATGCAGACGCAGATCAGTTCGTCAACCGTCCAATCGGGCATCAAGGCGGAGTATAAAGGCCGATGCCGGGGATGTCAAGGCCGGTGAGGATTGACGGATCAGGCCACCGATGGTATAATCTATTCCATTCAACTGGTCATTCAGGGCTGGACAGTTCATGGTGACTGTAGCTCAATGGCAGAGCACTCGGCTGTGGCCCGAGGTGTTGTGGGTTCGAGACCCACCAGTCACCCTGATTGCAAAGCGTGAAACGTAAAACGCGGGGCTTCTGGCGGATTACGTTTCACGCTTTGCGTTTCGCGGCATAGGCGGGGATGGATGGGAGTCGAACCCACCGCGCCCTGCCACGCAGCGCGCCAAACGGTTTTGAAGACCGCGAGGACCACCGGGTCCCAACCACCCCCAGGCAAGACGTAGTTTACCTGATCCCTGGCCTGGCGACAAGCGAGGGTCAGCAGGTTAGAGGGAGAACCCCGGTGGTCCGCCAATTGGACGAACTGACCCGCCCGAATCCGTCCACTGACTGTTGGTGTCAGCGAAGCGGCGGATGCGCGAGACCAGGTCAGAGGGTAGAAAGGGCTTACAGATATAGTCGTTGGCCCCCAAGCGCAATCCCCGTGCGATATCGCTCCGGCTATTTCGCACCGTCAGGAAGATGATGGGTATCTGGCTGCGACTGCGGATGCGCCGGCACGTCTCCCACCCGTCCATCCCAGGCATCATCACATCCAGGAGGATGAGATCCGGCTGCAGTTCACCCATCCAACGCAAAGCCTCCTGACCACTGTCCGCTGTGCGGACCTCGAAGCCGGCCCGGCTCAGGATCAGGGTCAGCAGGGCTTGAATGTCAAAGTCGTCGTCAATCACCAGAATGCGCACGAATCGCTCCTGTGCATCCGTTACCCCCGGCTCGGAGCATGGGCCCTCCACTGCACGAGAGGGCGCCGAACCCGGAGCAACCTTGGGCGTGGCTGCGAGCCCTGACGTCTCCTCTAACCCCTTCTCAGATAACGAAGGAGCGCCAGCGCTGAAGTGTGTAGAATGCTCATGTTGGGGGCGGAGCGGTTTAGCAGAGCTTGCCTGCATCTCGATCCTTAAAGCTCAACCGGGTGCTCATCGGGACTGCCCCCATGAGGCCGGCCCCAAAGCCTTTACCTCTCCCGCTCCTTCCCCCAGATCATGGAGAGGGAGAATGGGGGCTACAGTTATTGTGAACCGGACTACACGGTCCACCCCGCCAAGGTCCCCGACCCTGGCGCAGGGTGGTTCATGGTGAGTATGCTCAAGTCTATTTCAGACCCAAGATATTATGAGCATCCCTGGCGCCTTCAAAATACGTGGTTCATGGTGAGTATGCTCAAGTCTATTTCAGACCGCAAATAAAGAGGCCAGACGCTCTCGCTCAAGGTGACATTCTTGAAATGGATTCTGCTTGAAATGGATTCTGCGCTCTTTTACACGCTGGTGCTGTCTTACAAACAATCGGGCCTGATGGGCAACTCACCCGCGCATCGTTTGCACTATACCATAGATATAGCTTGAGATACATGCTATCATTGGCGTATTTGTGCCTACGTTGTTTTGCGTAGATATTCGCCGGGGGCCGCGCTCGCGAGTGCGGCTATGCGGTGAAACAGGCCCCCGGCCCAGAAGTGGACGGAGTGAGTGGAATGTGGTATCATGTTTAATGTGGTATCATGTTTATGATTGGCCGTGTGAACCCTGTGAAGGCGGTGACTTCTTCCAGTTCGTCACCGCCTGATTGTTGCACGGAGTAAACGGCGAACTACGATTATGGCCGCAATGGATGGCGGATAATGACGATACTTCAAGGACCAAACCACCCCGAGACCCTTCGTAATGGCGTCTCGCTTCCCCGGCGCATCAATCGCCTGATGGAGTTAGCCTACAATCTGTGGTGGACCTGGCATCCGGAGTCGCACCGGCTGTTCGAGCGTATTGATGCCGTGCTATGGGATCAGGTATCCCACAACCCGGTCAAGTTCCTGCAACAGGTCGAACGCAAATACCTGAACGCCGCCGCCCAGGACCGCCGCTATACGGATTTCTACGACCGCATCATGGCCGAGTTCGATGCGTACATGGCCCGTACCCAGACCTGGTACTCCAGCACTTATCCTGAACTGCTCAACCGGCCCATCGCCTACTTCTCCATGGAATTCGGCCTGCACGAATCCCTGCCGTTCTATGCCGGTGGCCTGGGCGTGCTCTCCGGCGACCATTTGAAAGAAGCCAGCGACTGTGGCCTGCCGTTGGTCGCGGTGGGTTTCCTGTATCAGCAAGGCTATTTCCGGCAACGCCTGACCGAAGATGGCTGGCAGGAGGCCTCCTTCGACACCATCAACCCCAATGAGTTAGCCATTCTACCGGTATATGCTGCCGATGGGACTGAACTGCGTGTCACCGTGGGCCTGCCGGGCCGCACAGTCCTGGCTCGTGCCTGGCGGGTGCAGGTCGGGCGCACCTCACTTTATCTGCTGGACACGGATCTCGAGGAGAATTCGCCTGGGGACCGCCAACTGACAGCACGCCTGTACGATGCCGACCCAGATATGCGCATCTCGCAATTCATGGTGCTAGGCATCGGGGGTGTCCGCGCTCTACGCGCCCTGGGCATTCATCCGGTCGCCTGGCATATGAATGAGGGGCATTCGGCCTTCATCGGGCTGGAACGCATCCGCGAGCTGGTAGCTGCGGGCCGCACATTCGCCGAGGCCCAGGCGGAGGTGCGCGCCACGACCGTCTTCACGACGCACACGTCGGTGCCAGCAGGCAATAACAGCTTCCCGCTGTGGCTGATCGAGAAGTACTTCGTGGACTATTGGAAGGAACTCGGGCTGGACCGTGATAGCTTCATGGCCCTGGCCGTGCACAATGAACCCTGGGGCCCCACATTCGGGATGACCCCCCTGGCAATGCGTCTATCGGCCTACCATAACGGTGTCAGCGAGCTACATGGCCAGGTGTCGCGCCAGTTATGGCACTTCCTCTGGCCCGACCTGCCCGAAGACCAGGTGCCCATCGGCTACATCACCAACGGCATCCATACCAGCACGTGGCTGGCACGGCGGCTGCGCCGGCTGCTGGACACCTATCTGGGGACGGATTGGATAGAAAGGCTGGATGACCCGGCCACCTGGGAACGCGTCTGGGAGATCCCCGATGAGGACCTCTGGGCGGTGCGCAAACATCTCAAGCGCCAGTTAGCCGCCTTCATCCGCGATCGGGCCCGCGAGCAATGGACACGTGGCCAGGCTCACCCGGTGCAGATCGTGTCGGCTGGGGTGCTGCTCGACCCGTACGCGCTGACGATCGGCTTCGCCCGCCGCTTTGCCACGTACAAGCGCGCCAATCTGCTGCTGCGCGACGTCGAGCGCCTGCGCAAGCTGGTCACCCATCGGGATCGGCCGGTCCAGTTTATCTTCGCCGGCAAAGCCCATCCGGCCGACGACCCGGCCAAGCACATCATTCAGGACCTGTACCAACTGGTGAAGAAGCCCGAGTTCGGCGGGCGGCTGGTCTTCCTGGAGGACTACGACGTGAGGCTGGCCCGGCTGCTGGTGCAGGGCGTGGATGTGTGGCTCAACACGCCACGACGGCCGTTAGAGGCGAGCGGAACCAGCGGCCAGAAGGCCGCCATCAATGGGGTGCTCAATCTGAGCGTATTGGACGGCTGGTGGCGTGAGGGCTACAACGGCCAGAATGGCTGGGCCATCGGCGACGATAAGAGCTACCCTGACTACGAGGCCCAGGATGAGGCCGATTGCAAGTCGCTATATAATCTGCTGGAGAATGAGGTCGTTCCCCTGTACTACGATCGCGACCCGGATAATATCCCCCATCAATGGCTGAAAAAGGTCAAAGCATCCATTGCCACGGTGGGGCCGGCTTTCAGCACGCGCAGGATGGTGAAGGAATACACCGCAACCATGTACGTCCCTGCCATCCGCCAGGGCCTTGCGCCGAGCCAGAATGGCAAACAACCTGAACCAACAGCCCTGGCCGAAGTGGGCAGTTAGCCCCCAGCCGGTCACGATACCACGAGTTCTTCAGAGGATCGCTTGCGCCCCGCCTCAATCCTCCTGGCGAACCAGATGCTGATCTCGTATAAGATGACGAGGGGCGCCATCACGGTCAGGGGGGCGACGATCGGGTCGGACACCGGCGTGACGATCTCGGCAAAGGCAAACAGCGCAAAGTAGGCGATGCGCCGCTGCCGGCGAAGAACATCCGATGACAGGATCCGCAATTGGACCAGGATAATCAACAGCACGGGCAATTGGAATGCCAGACCGCACGCCAGCAGGAAGAACACCACAAACGAGATGTAATCATCGGCCGAAGGCAGGTATTCCACCTGCGGCGGAAAGAACTGAACCAGGACCCGGATCATTCCCCATAACAGATAGTAGCCAAAGAGGGCGCCCAACGCGAACAGGATCAACGAGCCCGCCAGCGCAGGGAAGATGACACGGCGTTCGTGCTCCAACAAACCGGGCTTGACAAAGCGGTACAACTGGTAGGCCCAGACAGGGAACGCGACCACGATGCCCGTGTACAGCCCGATATGCCACTTGATCATGAAGCCGTCCATCAAGCTGAACGCCTTGAGTTGCAATCCGCCTGACGGCAGCAACAAGAGTTGGAGGATGGTGTCGGACAGGAAGAAGGCAACAACCGAAGCAATCAGAATCGCCGCTGCGGAGATGATGATGCGCTGGCGCAATTCCTCCAGGTGCCCGATCAAGCTCATCGGTTTGTCGGCCACAGCACACCCTCAGAGGACAACAAAGGACGACTGACGAAGCTTATAGGTCTTGCGCCCCCGCCCGTCGTTCAGACCGGGAGCTGAGTGCCGCACTTGTTACAGTAGCGTGCATCGGCAGGGTTCGCCGCACCGCAGTTCGTGCAAAAGTTCCCGCCCGCTATCCGGGGTTGTGAAGGAACGGCCGCTGCCGTCGGGCCTTCATCGCCCATAGGCCGGCTAACCTCCTCGCGGAAGCCCTCGGTCATTTCCCTGGCCCCTTTGCGAAACTCGGTGAGCGCTTTGCCCAGCCCGCGCCCGATCTCCGGCAAGCGCGAGGGGCCAAAGATGATCAGCGCTACTAGCGCAATCACGAGGAGGTGAATAGGCTGTATTCCGAATGGCATACCAACCTCCTGATTGTAGCGCCGTGCGCTACAACCCACAATGTCTGCTAGCCTCAGCAGATCACATCTGTCATGCTGAGCGCAGCGAAGTATCCCGGCACCCTACACAGGAGACCAGACGCGCTCGCTCAGAGCCTGCCCTGAACGCAGGACAGTTCTGTGATCCACTAAACTGAATTATAGCACATAACCGGCTCGAATGATAGCGCCCGGCGCGGATGACGTGAGCAGACGGGGACCGTCTCACTCCCTGGGAGGTGGTTTCAGACTATGCGTCTCATAGGCCTGGATAATCTCAGCATGGACATGCACACGGTGAAGAAAGTCATGGCGCAAATCGGGATCGGGGATACGGTCAGCCTGGGTCATCAGCCGTTTATGCGCCCGGTCAAGGGCATCCCAGGCTTCGTCGGAGGCACCGCAAGCAGCCAGGACCTGGGCGCAGCGGAAATAGACCTCGGCTAGACTTTCGACCCCCTGCACGCCAGCGGCGACCTCTGCCAGGGCCGCCTGCGCGGCCTGCCAGGCCTGAGGAAGCTGCGACAGATACAGGTGGGCCATCGCCAGGCCGGCGTGCACACGAACCTGCCACTGACGCTGTTGCAATTCTGTGAAGATCGCGAGGGCCGGTTCCAGGCAGGCCATGGCCTGCTGGGCTGCACCTTGAGCCAGGTAAGTGTAGGCGCAGTAGGTCAGGGTTGCACCCTCGCTCTGGCGGTCACCCACAGCCCGGAATAGATCGCGGGCCTGAGCGTAGTAGGTCATGGCGGTCGTGTAGTCCTCCAGGTAGCCATAGGCCGCGCCCAGGTTGAGGAGGTCTATGGCTTGGCCGTGCCGGTCGCCCACCGCCTGGAGCAATGCCAGGGCCTGGAGATAATAGTCGCGGGCCTGTTCATAATGGCCGAGTTCGCCTGCGATCTGGCCCAGATTGCCCAGTGTAATCCCTTGCCCTTGCACATCGCCCAGGTCACGCCAAATGGCCAGGGCCTCGGTGAAGCATTTGTACGCCGCACCATAGTCGCCCATGCCCCAATAGACAATGCCCAGGTTGTTCAGTGTGCGCACTTCACCCTGCCGCTCATCCGCTGGCCCACTCTGGCGAAAGCGAGCGAGAGCAATCTGATAATAGTGGCCGGCCTGGCTGTAGTCGCCGCGTATAGCGGCAACATCGCCGAGGCGGCGCAGCGCCACCGCTTCGCCGGCGATGTCGCCCAGGTCACGGTAAATTGCCTGCGCTTCCAATACGGCAGCCTCGGCTGCGGCATAATTGCCCAGCATCCATTCGAGCGTAGACTGAGCGATCAGCGTTCTGGCACGCCAGCCGGCGCCGGACTTGGGCTCGGCACCCTTCGCCGCGGTATCCGCCAGAGCGAACAGCGTTTCCAGTTCGGCGCGCTGTTCATCGCGCCGCCCTTCCAGGCCCAGGGCCTCGAAGCGGGCCATGGCTTGCTCGAAGGCCTGTTGTAATGAGCTATCGGCCATCAACTTAGCGCGCGTGCACGTCTTCTCCCAACGCCAGGGCGTCGGTAAGGATCTCGTCCAGGAGGTCGGCGCCGGTCTTGCCCGTCGTCGTGCTCACAGCGGCGGCCAGGTCGCGTCGGAAGCCGGGCAGGAGGTCTACACCGACGGCCCGCCGGGTCAGCAGGATGGCGCGGGCGGCATTGGCAATGGCATAGCGCGGCTCGGGCCGGCTCAATTCCTCGAAGAAGTAAGCGCAACTGGTGTACATGCGCTGGCGATGCAGTTGGGCCTGCAACAGCAGCAGGGCGCGGCCCACCTGAGCGGAGGTTAACCCGTCTATCGCATGGGCGGCAATGAAGTCGGGGCCCCGGACAATGCCGAGCACGACCTGGATATATCGGTCGCGAACGCGCCAGGGATCACGCACCAGGACGGACAGGGTCTCCTCGTAAACGCCGTCCAACTGATCGGAGAGGGTGGTCAGCGCGGTGCGTAAGGCCCGCTTCCAGGTGCTATCGCCGGCGGTACAAGGACAGCCGGTAGCCCAGCGGGCGACCCCATGAGCGCAACTCCACGAGGTTCCATCGAGGACTTCAACCTCGGCACGGGGCGGGTGCTCCTTCAGATAGCGGTTGAGGTAGGTTATCTCGTAGCCAGCACGGCTGAGGTCACGACTCAGCAGGAGCCGAAGAAACTCGACGCCACTGCGGTGGTGATGGCCGAAGGTCTCGCCGTCAGTGGCAACCAGGATGAGGCCCCCAGCGCCCTCCCGCCTTCCACCACCGGGCTTAAGCCCGGCGCCGGCATGAGAGGGGAAGGTGAGGAGATGGGCCTGGGTCCACTCTGCCGGGCTCCGGTAGCGATCCATGTCGAAGGACAGGGTATTGGACAGATAGGTATCGCGCACAAAAACGGCGATAGAACGCCGGTCCTCCAGCCGGACCCAGTACGGGCCCGCTCCCAGGCCCTTCGCCCCACCCAGGGGCCCGTGCACCTGTTCGGCCGAGAGGATGGTGTACTTGATGCCGGCCTCGGCCAGGACCTGAAGCGTGGCCCGGTCCACAGCCATCTCCGGCAGCCACATGCCGACGGGGTCGCGGCCGAAGCGGTAGCGGAAGCTGGCAATGCCCCATAGCACCTGCGTCAGTTTGTCACGGGCGTTGGCCAGAGGCAGGATGGTGTGATGGACCGACTGGGCTACGGCGTTGCCGACGCCATAGGTCACCAGGTTAGCCCGGTCGGCGGCGACGATCTTGTTATAGGTATCAGGGGCATGGCGCGCCATCCACGCGGCCAGGGTCCCGCCCAGGTTGAAGCTGATGCGCGCGAAGTTGCCCACCTGGGCGTTGGGAGTATAGCACTCGGCGGTGATCTTCTCGTTGAAGTTGCTGTACGGCTCGGCCCCGACTTCGCGTGGCACCTCACCTGTGAAGGGGTCTTCACGTGGCGGCTGGTAGAAATGGCCGTGAATGCAGAAGTACATTCCCATAGATTCTTCGCTGTGCTCAGAATGACGGAGGACCGAGGACGGATAGCTTCGGTCTTCCGTCGTCGGTCCCCGGTCGCTCAGGTAACCTCAGGGGTGAGGCCGACGATCTTGCCCCGGCCGATGATCTTCCTGGGGAAATCCTGCTCGCTCATGTCCGGGGCGATAATGGCGCCTGGGTTGATGATGATCCCGGCCGGCAAGCGGGTTTTCTTGCCCACCAGGGTGATTGACGACTCGCCCGGGATATCGGAGATAGCCCCGACGCGGGCACCCTGGCCGACTACAACGTCCTTATCCAGGATCGCCCGTTCGACAATCGCCCCCGGCTCGATGATGGTGTCGTCCATGATGATTGACTCGCGCACCACCGCCCCGGCCATCACCCGCACACCCGGTGAGAAGATGCTGTCCTCGATATGGCCGGCAATGATGGAGCCATCGGTGAGGAGGCAATTGGACACCCGCGCCCCGGCACGGATATCCACCGGCGGGCGCTGCTGCGAACGCGTGTAGATAATCCAATTGCGGTCGGCCAGGTCCAGCGGCGGCGAGTCCTGGAGCAGGTCCATATGGGCCTCCCAGTAGGCCTGGACTGTCCCCACGTCCACCCAGTAGCCGCCGAAGGGGAAGGCGAAGACGCGGTGGGTCCGGATCATGCGCGGAATGATGTCGCGGCCAAAGTCATGGCGCGAATCCTTGCGCTGGGCGTCTTCCGTGAGAACCTGGCTGAGCACGTCATAACGGAAGACATAGATACCCATCGAGGCCAGGTTACCTTTAGGCTGTGCCGGTTTCTCTTCAAAGGACACGATCCGATACTCGTTATCCACTTCCAGAATGCCCATGCGGGTGGCCTCATCCATAGGCACGCGGATCGTGGGGATGGTCACATCAGCCTGATGCTCCTCATGGAATTGCAGCAGGATGCGATAATCCATCTTGTAGATGTGGTCGCCGGCGAGGATGAGGACATTCTCCGGGTTATGGTGGCGCAGGAAGTCCAGGTTCTGTTGCACCGCGTCGGCGGTTCCGGCGTACCAGTCGGAATCGCGCCGGCCGAGATAGGGCTGAAGGATGGTAATACCCCCCTCAATCTCGCGGTCCAGGTCCCAGGGCCGGCCCTGGCGGAGATGGTCGTCCAGGGAGCGTGGCCGATATTGGGTGAGGACGCCGACTGTGTAGATGCCGGAGTTAACCAGGTTGCTCAAGATGAAGTCAATCATGCGATAGCGGCCGGCGAAGGGCACCGCCGGCTTGGCCCGTTTGGCGGTCAGGACACTCAAGCGCGTCCCCTCACCGCTCGCCAGGATCAAAGATACGATGCGCGCCATAGGAACACCCCCTACACCTGAAACGAATTATACTCATTCTTTGCAGTTAGCCTAGTGCCGTGAACCAGGGCAATCGGTTTTAGGCCGGGCGCAGTGCAAAACCGGGTTGAAAGTTGTTTGAGGAGGCTGAGCAGTTCGCTCAGCAGTTGGGCCTTTCCCGAAGTGAATTATACGCAACTGCCCTTGCGGCCTATATCGAGGCCCATCGAGCCGAACATGTCACCAAGCAACTGAATCGGCTGTACGAGACCGAGGATTCCTCACTGGATAATGTGATCCAGGAACTCCAGGCACTATCACTGCCCGCAGAGGAGTGGTAGTGCAGCGGGGCGAAATCTGGTGGGCCGCCTTGCCTAAGCCCACTGGCTCAATGCCGGGTTATCGGCGGCCTATTGTCATCGTTCAGGCGGATTCATTTATTGACCTTCGTCTAGTAAAAGGAACGGTCACAGGTCCAAGCCGGCATGCTGGAAGAAGGAACGGATGAGATGGGCTTCACCCCGTGTGTTCTCGATGGAAGTGACCACTGCCCGCTCCAGGTCGTGCACGTCCTCTGGCAGAAAGTTAGCCAGATCGCTGTACTTGGTGTGATTCCACACCATTTCCACCGGGTTGAGTTCAGGCGCATAAGCGGGCAGCCAGGCCACCTCAAACCAATCGGGATGCCCGGCGCGCAATAGCCGCACCGCCTTACGATGCGCACTGTAGCGATCCAACACCACGATCAACTTGCGCCCCAACTGCCGGTGCAACAGCGTCAGGAACGGGATCACCTCTTGGAAGGAGATGTTGTGGCTGTGAACCTGGAAATACAGCCCCAACCGCTGCCGCCGCGGGGACAGCGTGAGGGCTGCGATCAGCGACAGGCGGTCGTGGCGGTCCCAACTGGCTTGGCGCGGCGTCTGTCCCTTGGGCGCCCAGGTGCGACGCACCACCGGCTGAAGCATGAAGCCGCTTTCGTCTATCAAGATGAGGCTCCCACCCTGCTCCCAGGCTCTTTTTTGACCTGGTCCCATTCCTCCTCGCGCCAGCGCCGGATGGCCGCCCCGTCCCGCTCGCGGGCGCGTCATTCCGGTTTCTGGGGACTCCAGCCCATCTCGCGCAGGATGCGCCAGACATGCCCTGGATGATAGGCCACCCCAAAGCTGCGCTCGATGACCTGCGCCACCCGCGCCAGCGTCCACAGGTCGGTGGGGAAGCCAGCGGCGGGCGCGCCCTGCCGCAGGATGTCGGCCAAGCTCTGCTTCTGCTGCGGCGTCAGGCGGGGCGGACGCCCCGGATGCGCTCGCGCCTGAAGTGCTTCCATCCCGCGCTGCTGGAGTGCCTGCTGCCAGCGGAAGACCGACGAGGGCGCAGCGTCAACCAAGCGGGCCACTTCCCGCAGGCCCTTGCCCTGCTGGAGCAGGTGGGCGGCGATGCGGCGACGCACTTCCAATGCTTCTGCACTGCCTTTAGGTCTCATAGGGCTGATTATACCACCTCCCGTTCCTTTAAGGGTACGAAGGTCAATAATCGCAGCCGCATCCAGACCGTGATCGCTGTCATCCTTACATCGAACTTGCGACTTGCCGCCTCGCCGGGCAATGTACACTTGTCCTCCCGCAGTACCGGCTTACCAAGGAACTCCGTCGCCAATGTGTCGCAGGTGATTACCGTTGATAAATCGCTTCTGACGGAACGGGTTGGGCAGCTATCCGCACGGAAGATGAAGCAGACTGATGATGGATTGCGGTTGGTGCTATCTCTATGACTTATGCCTGAACTAAGATATCCATCACATGACTGTCAATCGTCTGACCAATACGCCTACATCGCGCCCTCCGCCTGTGGGTTCGCGGCGCAGCCGATCCACGGCGATGTGCACTTCGATAGTTGACTGGGTGGCAACGGGTAAATCCAACTCCAACCGCTGCCAAACATCGCCCTTCAAATGAAACACCCGGGCATGCCCATCGGCGTGTAGCGTGACTTCCACCGGCCCAAGTTCAGCCGGGCCAGAGCTTGCTTCTACACTCAGTCTTGAGGCCCCTACAGGTCGACGCAGACGTGCCACCGCCTCTAACCCAGACGTCCAGCGAAACGGCTCCGGCGGCCACCAGCCAAGGCCCAGATGCCCGATGTCATTGTCTCCCATGATGACATCGTTACTCACGACACGGCTGATGGCGTGAGTGCTAATGTAGAGATAGGGTGGATAATAGTACCGTCGGGGACGAGTTGCACGTGCCAGGATGAAGAGATGATCACGACGTTGCGGTAGGATCTTCTTTATTAGCTGATGCCATCTGGGACAGGGCAGGATGTCATCCCAGCGCGCCGTGACGATTTCGTAGCCACAGCCCCTGACGAGATTGACTAGTTCGCCCATGCCATATTCGCGTTGATGGCGGCCATATACGCCATAACCGGAGTAGGGATGGAAGATGTTGCGCTGGCCTTGAAGGAGAGCTAGCACATGCGCCAGCCGGAAGACGTTTGGCGTTGTCAAAAGCAACGCGCCGCCTGGCTTCAGGACCCGATGGATTTCACAGAGCATGTGGGTCGGATCAATCGTCAGATGCTCGATGATCTCACAGCATGTGACTAAGTCGAACGAGGCATCGGGATAGGGGAAGACCTGGGTTTCAGCGTTGAAGTTCTCGAAAGCGAAGCTAAATTGCTCTCCGTAGCGGGTGCTGGTCACGGTTTGCATCATAGGGCCAGGGAAGTCGTGGCCGAAGAAGTTTGCCTGATGAAGTGTGTAACGCGTGTACTTCTGAAGCAGCAAGGTGAAGAAATAGGGGCCTGCGCCCAGTTCAAGCAAATGCAGCCCTGGCCTGTCCTTGTCCGGCACCATCTCCAACGTGATTAGGAAGCGTTGCAGCGCATCAGTAAGATAGTTAATGCCCTCTTGCGGCGCTCCGGCGAAGATATCAAAGCTGAGCAGATAGTCACGGATCGCTTCGGAATCGATCATCTTGTCCTTGTCCTGACAGTTATGTGAGCCTCATCGCTGGCAATTACATACACGATTTAACTTCAGTCGTGTGATTGTCGATCGCCTCGCACAGAGTCAGATTCACCTTACTCGCAAGCCCCCTTGTGGGGCGTACCTCCAATGATTTTAGTGAGATTTGAAACCCGATAAGAACAGCCATCGAAGGTCAGGCACCAGTAAGCCTTGTCGCCAAGTTTTAAGGTTTAACTCGCATTTGTGGTTGATTCACGAACCTATCCGGTGTATGCTGCGACTAGTCATTGGATCAAGCTAGTGCTGCGTGAAGTTAGTTCAGAGGATAGATTATACAAGAAGACTCCTATAGGTGCAACAAGCCGCTAGAAGCCTAGAACCTAGCGTACCAAGCAAGGAGAGCCCTCAGTTTGCTACCATTCTAGACGCCCGAAGTTGAAGGGACTGCAAGGAGGCCAACATGTCATATGTGGAACCCGAGCCAAACATGGATCGCCGCGCATTCCTGAGCAGTGTAACAGGAGCAGCCGTTGGTGCAGGCGCAGCACTGATACTACCCCCAACCAGAACTGCAACCTCACCTGATGGCACCCTCGAAGTATTCAACGTTAAAGACTACGGTGCAGTAGGGAATGGCACAACGAACGATGCGAGCGCTGTGCAGGCCACTATTAATGCTGCAGTAGCTGCACCGTATGGGGGCACCATCTATTTTCCACCGGGTAATTACTTGATCCAACCAAGCCCTAGCTTCCCGCTCGTAATCAGCAATCCCAATTTCAAGCGACTAGCGATGGTCGGAAATGGTTGGAGTTCCAACATCCTGTGGGCTTTCAATAACCATCTGTTCTATTGGCCCTACTCCTGTCGCGAGGTGACAATACGAGATCTGACCATTACATCATGGGCTGTTAACAAGTCTCCGCAGTTTGCTGCCTTCAACTGTAACGGAGGAATCGAGCGCACCGTCTTTGACCATGTAAACGTTATATATGACTTCAGTAACCCAACTCCGACGAATCTTCCAGGGTCGGGAATTCTGTGCAATCCTACTGCATTCTTCGCGGGGTGTGCCATCTATGAGTGCCTGTTCTTTGGAATCCAAGGCACGGGCATCCGCCTCGGCAATGGGGCTGAGGTGCGGATCATAGGTGGACGAGTCATAGGTACGAGATTATCGCCAAGCTACCCAAATTACACGCCGGGAAGTATTGGCATTCAGTTTACTGGTGATAATGGAGGAGTCCATATAGTATCAACCGATGTTTATGGCTTGGAGCAGGGGGTGCGCATTGAGAACTCGTCGGGCCTGGGGTCAAATCGGGAGATTTTCATCACCGATGCCACCTTGGATAGTTGTTGGAGAGCGCTGGAGATCCGCGATAGTTCTATTGTATCAGTAACTGGATGCGGGCTTGGTTCGTCGGATCAAGAGATTGTCCATGTCGAGGTAGACGCCGGTTCGAAACTTATGATCAGTGGAGGTTACATCTATAACGCCGGTGCTTGGGTACAGGCCGGTGCGAACGGGATTACCGTCAACTCAGGCTCATTCATACTAGATGGGGTCTGGGTAAGTTATAACCGGGGGAGGGGGATATGGGTGCCGAATAGTAGCGTTAGCGAATATACGATCACAGGTTGCCGTATCATGGATAATGGTCAGCCCATCTCGTTAGATGGTTCGTGGTACATAGTCGCTAATAATGTCTTTGCGAGAAATAACGGACAAAGTCAATACAGTGGCACTAACTACCTCGCGGTTAATAATCTGGAGCGCTGACCCGGACTCAAAGCAGTCTACACTTGTCCCCCTAACGTTGTACACAACTGCCCTTGCGGCCTATATCGAGGCCCATCGAGCCGAACATGTCACCAAGCAACTGAATCGGCTGTACGAGGTTGAAGATTCCTCTCTGGATGAGATCATCCAGCGGCTCCAAACCCTGTCACTGCCTATCGAGTAGCAGTAGTGCAATGGAGCGATACTAAACCTCTGCCAGCAGCTTCTCCACCTGGTAACCACTCTTCCGTTCGGCCTGGTGTAGTTCGTGGATGATGCCATACACCTCCGCAACCTGTTCGATCACCCTGGCGGCCGGCTGATCGGGTTCAGCCGTCGCCTGCACCACGGCGACTAAGAGCAGCCACCACAGTAACTGGTCGAAGGCTTCCTTGTTAAACCACAGTACCCCTTTATAGCGGTTCACCTGCAGGAACTGTTGGACTTCACCGTCTTCAAGCAGGGATTGCAGGACCGGGTAAGCCCGGAGCCGGGCCACAGCCGCGGCGTTGGCGGCCGCTTCGGAAGCCCCGGCGGCCCAACCCTGGTGATTGGTCAGCACTTTAATCAGCGTCACCGCCCGTCGGGCAGCCGGCTCGTCCACCCCCAAGTCCACCAGCGCACCGGCCATGATCCGGCCCAATCGCCATTCGTCAATCCAGCTCCGGCTCTGCGGCGCAAAGTTCACCTGGTCAGCAATCTTGCCCAATGAATGGACGCTCCACCAGCCGAGCAAGGTGCCCCAGGTGCATGGGTCGTCATCCAGATTCGCCTGCACATATCTGACCATCGTCTGGTATAACCGGGCTGAAGCCCCGGTGCTGGGGGGCTCCGGCGCGGGGAAGCGACTCTCCAGGATAGGCACTTGTAGAATCGCTTCCAATTCGTGCCGCAGTTCTCGCGCAAGCGTGATCTCGTCCCCGACGCTATGGCTGAACTGTTTGGCCTCACGCAATAGATGAACCATCTTCTGCTCGACTGCATCTAAGAGCGCCGCATCGAGTGATCCGCCAACCTCGATCAGCCGGGCGCTGCTAAGCCGCCGGAACATATCGGCATTCACCAACTCTTTAAATGGCTGCTGAATGGGCTGTAGGAAAAGCTCGCGCAAGGCCTCTTCGATGCTCGGCACCCCGCGTCCATCCAGGTAAGCCGCCAGGTGGGCATAATGGTGCCAGGCGTCATCTTGCACTTCCCGGAAGTCCAGGAACACCTGATACTTGAAAGCACCCAGCTCTACGTATAACCCCTGGTCGAACAATTGCCTGCTATTGCGGATGTATTCCAGGCCCGTGATATGGTCGCGGAAAGTGCAGAAGTAGGCGGGGTCAGCGTGCAGGCCCAGGCCCTCACCCAGGGTCTTCTGGATGAGCACACGCTCATCGCCCCGCCCGCTCTTCACCGAGTAGGCCGTCGAAGTCCTGATCCAGCCACGCGTCTGTTCGTACTTGTTGTTATACACCACCAGCGCGCGCCCATCGCCAGCGCGGTTGGAATAAGCAAAGACGTTTTCATTGACGACGCCTTCGGGCGTGAAGAAATCGTACAAAAGGAAGTTCTGCGCATCCGCAAACAGTTCGCGGCGGCGCAGGAGGGGGAAGACCTCGCGCTCGTGGCGCTGGACCAGGTCCCAATCGGGCTGTTCATCCCAGTAGGCACGCCGGTATTCCATGCCGTATTTCTCGGCGAAGCCCTCGATCTGGCCATGCCCGAACATGGGAAGTCCGGGCATGGTGACCATCAAGATGCAAACGCCGAAGTACTTATCGTCTTTGCCGAATTGGGCTACAGCCGTTTCTTCGTCCGGGTTGTTCATGAAGTTGACGAAGCGCTTCAGGATCTCCGGGTCGAATTCCAGCACGTTCTTGATGGTGGCGCGGTACTTAGCATTCTCCTCGTTCTTTAACATATTCATGAAGGCGCTGTTATAGACGCGATGCATCCCCAGGGTGCGGACAAAGTAGCCTTCCATCAGCCAGAAGGCTTCGGCCAGCAACAGGGTGTCCGGCGCTTCCTGCGCCACACGGTCAACGACCTCACGCCAGAATTCGTTGGGCATGGCGGCATCGAACTGGGCCTTGGTCAGTCCATGTTCAGTGCGGGAGGGAATGGCCCCGCCGGTGCCCGGTTCCGGGAACCACAGGCGCTGGTAGTGCCGCTTGGCGAGGGTCATGGCCGCATCGAAGCGGATGATGGGGAATTGCCGCGCCACGTGCAGGATGGTCTGAATGACGGCCTCGCGCACTTCGGGGTTCAGGAAGTTCAACTGGGCGGTGTCATTCCAGGGCATGCGGGTGCCGTCGTTGCCGTGATAGATGTACTTCTCTCTGCCGGTCCAGCGATCTACCCGCTTGAAGACGACAGCGGCGTCGGTGCGCGTGTAGTAGTGGTCCTCCAGGAAGATGCCTACACGCTCATCCCAGGAGAGGTCCGGCCCATTGAAGCTGTAAGACGGGAAGGGACTGTGATCCAGCGCGATGAACCAGTCGGGGTGCTCGACCACCCATCTGGAATCAATACCCATATGGTTAGGCACCATATCGCTGGCCAGGCGGATGCCCCGCTGCCAGGCCCGCTCTCTCAGATCCCGATAGGCCGCTTCACCGCCCAGGTCAGCGGCGATCTGATAATCAAATAGCGAGTAGGCCGAAGCCACCGCCTCAGGATTGCCGGTGAGTTGTTTGATCCTCTGCGAGGCCCGGCTGCGTTCCCACAAGCCGATCAGCCACAAGCCGGTAAATCCCCAGCGTGCCAGAGTATCCAACTCTTCATCGGGAATCTCATCCAGCCGGGTAATGGCGCGTTGATACTTCTTGGAAAGCTGGTCCAGCCAGACATAAGTGCTCTTGGCGATCATCACCACGCGGGGCATCCAATCCCGATCGGGGCTATAGCGCTCCGGTTCCGCTTCCAGTCCGGCAAACTCCAGCACCCGGGCGGGGCCGGGGCCTGCGAAAGCCATCCTCTCTTCTTCTTTGAGCAGGTCAAGGCTGGTGAGCAGGCGATAGAGATAGGGGCCCAACAATGCGCCCCATCTCTCCCGGATGTAGTCCAACTGGCCGGACAGCGAGTAGGGGACAGCAATCGCAGGACTGCGCAGCATGTCCACCAGGTTTTGATGGTCGGGTCCAAATTTGGGCTGGGTATCAAAGAACCGGTGCAAATTGAAGATGATCTGCAAGTAGGAGGTTTCCCGTTCCAACGCCGAGTCGTCGAATAGCTCCAGGAAGGGCGAAGAGGCCGGGTTCATGTTGGCCAGCCAGAGCATGAGCATCTCCTCAAGCACAATCTGGCGGTTGGGAATACCGGCTGTTTCCCTCTCAAGGTAGGCGGCGGGGTCCATCTCGCGCCGATAAACGGCCAGCGGAGGGAACTCGTCTACAAATCGGCGCAGGGTTCGGTTGAGCGCCTCTTGGCCAAGCTGCTCCAGCAGCCAATCCATCGCCTGACCCATGACCTGCGCGTTGATCTGCCGGGCATATACCCCGATCACGTAGTGGAGGATCTCGTCGATCAGGCCCATGGCGTTCAGTTCGCCGGCTTTGGCGGCCTGTTCGGGGAAACTGACCACATCGCGTTTTTGATTGATCTTTTGCGCGAACACACGCGCGGCGTGGAAGTTGGCAAAAATCACATTCCCGCTGAGCGAAAACAACGACGCATCAAACTGATAACGGTCCCGCGCCTGACGGGAAACGTGAAATTCACGGGTGACGGTTCTTTCATCGGCCACAATCAGGTTCCTCCCTGTTTACCTACTGCTTGCCAACGGTCCCAGCAGATCACAGGTCTGTTCATGCCGAGCCATGTCCTGACCGCCGGGAAGGGGCAGCGAAACATCTATCTCTATGATGCTTACAAGCGGCTCTTCGCTGCGTTCCTATGAAAATGGGCAGCTATTTTCATAGTCTGTGGTGAGCCGCAGGCCCATGATGACTCAGAGTGACACTGCTGCGATCTACTGAGTCTGGATTTTAGATTGACACGCGATATTCAGCAATCGGAGGTCTCAAATCAAGTAGCCTCACGCCTCCCAGCCCGTATCTCGGTGGACGAGATATCCAGGCGGAAGCGGGATTCCGGGATCGCCCGGAACATGTCGGCGAAGTCAGGCGGGATGGGCACATCGGCCAGGGTATGATAGACACCCTCCACCAGGCGTCCGGCGACGAGGAAGGAGCAACCCACAGCCCGGATATCGGCCAGTGCTGCTCGCATCTGGCTCTCCTGATCGGCGTAGTAGACCGGATCCACCAGTCGCCGGGCCGTGTCGTAGCCTATGACGAAGGTGCAACCCGGGAACAGATGGGCCTTGTCCACGAACAACGGGGCATCGGTCAGCACGATACGCCAGCGACCGGCGAATTGCGCCAGCCGGCGCCGGACCTCCTCGGCGGAGAGCGGCACTTTGTCCACATTATGCACGGACAGTTCGAAGGCCACTTCCGTGCCCAGTATGTCGCCCGCGACCCGGGCCAGTTGTTCGTGCCCGATGTGCAGCGGATTGAATGCGCCGGGCAAGATTCCGCCGCGGACCGGCGCGTCCACCACCATGTGGCCGTCCGGGAAGACGGTCACGGTCTTCACTGCTCCGGCCAGCAGCCGCCGGACCGGATCATCCTGCATCACCTCTAGTGTCTCAACCTCAGTCAGGCCCAGGTCCACCGTCATGGCAAGGCCACAGGTCTCTGCCAGGGCATGCAGGATCAGGCGGCTCACGACCCCTTCTTCACCGGCCCGATCGCGCCGCCCTTTTTCCAGCTTGAGTGCGTAGATCATCGTCCCGGCAGCGGTGCGCACGGCGATGTCAGCGCGATGGTCACCCCGCTTGGGCCGGTCGGTGATAATCGTCGCAGTGCAGCCCAGGCCCACAACAGCCGTCGGTGGGCTATGGGCAGTGGGCAGTTCACCGGTCAGGGCCTGCTGTATCCTGTCCACTGCCCACTGCCCACTGTAATAAAGCGCCCGGCGGTAGGCCTGTTCCGCCAGGGCTATGGCTGTCTCAGGCGATACGTACTGCTGCGGCTCATGGCCCAGGTATTCAATCATGGCCCGCGCGCTATAGGGGATGACAACTTCTAACAGGGTTCGCGACGCACCGGGCACGCCCAGCAGCCAGGCCACTGCCTGACTGCCTGCACCGGTCACCGCCATCGCAACCATCAGGTGAGCGGAATGGATCTGCTCGATGAGACGGTGGAGGGCTTCGTCCACTGGCTACTGCCCCTGTAGGAGCGGCTGTGCGCCCTTATCATTCTATAGCCGCACCAGCCGGAACAGATATGGCTGGAACGGCTCCGGCGTGATCTGAAGCCGTTCCAGGTCGGTTAGGGTCCACCACGCCGTGCCGGCCTCGTTCCAGTCGCGTCCGGTCATCAGATCATGCAGGCAAATGGCCGTGCCGACAGGCGGATGCAGTCGTTCTCCGAGCAGTGTGCGCGGCAAAGCGAAGGTGAACGTGCGTTTCTCCGGCCAGAAGCTCACCAGCCCCCAGACGATCTCCTCTTCATGCCGGCGCACGATACTCAATACCCACTCGCCGTCGCAGTTGACCACGTTGAACAGTCGTTCTCCCCGCAGCAAGGCCGGCGAAGCCTGCCGTGCCGCCAGCAGCCGGCGGTAGAAATCCTCCTGGCCGCGCTCCTGGCCGGCCCAGATCATCGGCACAAAACCGGCCATGATCAGGGCCGCCAGCATGGCCCGCCCTGCTTGCGAGCCGCGCCAGGCGACCGCCGGTGGATGAAAGCCGCGCGTATCGTGTGTCTCAATGAAGCTGACGCGGATGGCTCCCTCCGGCATCGCTGCCCAATAGTCGCGCAGCCACTCGCCCAGCTCCCAGGGCGTGAGGTGTTGGTCGAGCAGCTCATAAAGCTGGGCGCAGGGCAGATAGTCATAGGCGAAGTCGTGGGTGCGGACGAAGAGCGGGCCGAAGGCTTCGCATAGCAGGGCGGCGTCTGGCTTGATCGTCTTGATCCCCCGTTGTAGCCGTTCGAGCAGTGTCACGACGCCCAGATTGGTGGCGCTGGCATGGTAGGGGATGCGCCGGTCCCAGTTGGGCTCTTTGCCAAAGGGCGCATCAACGCGATAGCCATCCAGGTCGAACTCGCGCACCCAGCGCAGGCTCCAGCCCAACATGTATTCCTGGTAGTGAGGGTTGGCCCAATCAAAGGAGTAAGTGTCGCTCCAACCATGTGATGACACGAGCCGTCCCGCTTCATCCCGGCAGTACCACTCCGGATGCTCGCTCACTAGGCGTGCATCACAGGCACTCCCCTGCACCACCAGGTCGGCCAGGACACGCAGGCCATGGCGGTGGGCCTCGTTGACCAATGCGCGGAAGTCCTCAGCCGAGCCCAATGTCGGCTCGAACGCCTCGAAGTCCTTGATCGCATACGGGCTGCCACAGCCGCTCCAGTTCCCGTCCCAGGCGCGGCCGCAGCGGTTGTCGTAGGGCTGGACCGGCAGCAGATACAAGGTCGTAATGCCCAATTCCGCCAGGCGCGGTATCTCGCTCATCAGGCCACGGAAACCGCCGAACGGGCCGGGATGAACCTCATAGATGGCGGCCGAGGGCACCCAGGCAGGTGGCTCACCGTACACCGACGGCAAGAGGCCATTGCGCGTGTAGCCTTCGCGGAAAGCTGCCAGGGCCGAGGCCCAGGGGCCACGGTGGAGCTGAATGAACTGTGTCCCAGCCGTCAGGCGCGCCCCAGACGCCAGCCAGCCGGCCAGCCCGACCTCGTGGGTCAGCGTGACGCCCCCGCCCGCGCCGCACGCCATCGGCGCGGCGGCCTGCACATTGCTGTAATACCAGCACAGCAGGGTCTCATTCCGCCCGGTATTGTGGACTGCCATGAGGCCGGGCGAGATATCAGGTGCGTCCTCCATCGGCAGGCCACGCGAGCGCACGGCCGGCGCGATGTCGTCCAGTCTGCCCTCATCCCCTACCCCCCTCTCCCAGAGCTTTGGGAGAGAGGGCGAAGGGGGCGAGGGTGAGAGGTGGGCCAGCATTGCCAGGGGCAGCCGGGGCCGAAAGCTGGTGGCCGGCGCTTCAAAGTGGCAGGCGTCGAGCGGGCCGATACGGGCACCCGGCAGACTCAGGCGTACGCCGTTCAGTTGGGTTTCAGCCGCACCGACGTTCTCGACGGTGACCTGGCGCTCAATCAGCCCGGCCCGCGCTAGGTAGTGATCATACAGGTACAAGGGTCCCAGGCGCACCGTGATGGTCGCGTGTAGGCCCTCTTCGGCCGCTTCAAAGCTGTGGGCGACGAACTCAACCGGCTCGTGCTCGCCCAGCCAGGCACCCTGCCCCAGGCGGGCATCCAGCCCTGGCACGTCAGAGCAATGGCCCAGGGCGCTCTCGCGCGACCCTGCCCACCTGAGCCGGTGCAGTGCGCCGGTGACCGGCGAGAAGCCCAGTTCCAGTGTCCCATTGCCTGCCCAGAGTAGATCTTCGCGCACTTCACCCCTGCGACTTCCCGCTTCGAAACAGGGCTAACCCTTCACGCCACCGATGGCGAGTCCGCCGACAATATACTTTTGAATCGAGAGGTAAATGACCGAGACGGGTAAAGCCACCAGGATGGACATCGCCGAGAACATAGACCAGGGGGTGCTATCTGCATACTGCCCGACCATGTTGTACAGAGCCATCATGAGGGTGAAGTTCTTGGGATTGGTGAGAAATTGCCAGGAGACGGCAAACTCAGTCCAGCCGCTCATGAAGCCAAGGAATGCGGTCACGGCCAGAGCCGGTACGGCAAGAGGCAGGGTCACACGGAAGAATGCCTGGTTCGGCGTGCAGCCGTCAATCAGGGCTGCCTCCTCCAGGTCCCTTGGAATGGTGTCAATGTAGCCCTTGAGATTCCAGATCGCAAAGGGGAGCATGCCCGACAGTATCGCCAGTCCCACCCCCGGAAGCGAGTTCCGTAAATTGAACTGGACGTCACCCAGCGTGAATTGAACCTTGTTCAGTAACACGAACAAGGCTGGCAGCATGGCAATCGAGGGCAGCATCAGTACCGTGAGGACGGCGATCATCAAAGCTTGCCGGCCGGGAAACTTGAGGCGCGAGAAGGCATAGGCGGCAAAGACCCCGATCAGCACTGAAGCGAGTGAAGTCCCGCCGGCCAATTGCAGCGAGTTCAGAGCCAGTTGGGGCCAGCTTACCGGGTTGGGGGTTGGCTGCTTGATGACTTGAGCATAAGCCTGGAGCGAAGCCCCTGGTGGGATAAGCGTGAGTTGGGTGGGGCGGGAGATGCCCCGTGGATCGAGCGAAATGCTCACAATCCATAGAATGGGGTAGATCACCGTGAACGCAATCAGTAGCAGTAGGGCCTGCAACGCCAGTTGCTTCCTCAGGCTGAGCCTACCTCCACTGACGGTCATAGCCCTCCGTCGGCCGCTGGTGCGGCTCACGAGCCGGGAGAGAGTTCCAGAAACGGCATTTTGGCTAGACATCGTAGCTCCCCATGACACAGTGGCTCATTCGGCGTAACTCTCCGTCGCACGGGTGATCGCATTGGTCAGCAGGGTGATAATCAGCAAGATGAAGAAGACATAGATGGCGAAGGCCGCCGCCACGCCGTAGAGCCGCTGCTCATTGACCAGGCGAAAGGCGACTGTCAACAGAATCTCGGTCTGGCGCAGGGGACCACCGCCGGACAGGAAATAGATCAGGCTGAACAGGTTGAAGGTGACGACAATACCGTAAACGGCAGCGGGCACCATGGCCGGGCGCAGCAATGGCAGTGTAATATGCCGGAATTGCTGGTAACCGCTGGCGCCATCCATCTCGGCCGACTCGTAAAGGTCCCTGGGGATGCTCTGGAGCGCGCCGGTGGCGACGACGGTCATAAATGGCCAGCCCAGCCAGACGTTGGTGATGAGCAGGGCGAAAAACGACAGCGGGAGAGGAATGCCAGGGATAGGTGGGTCAATCTGATCAATCCAGCGAATGTGAAAGAGGCCAGGTGACAGTCCCAGGAGCTTGCCGACGAACGCCAGACCCTGGTTGATCGCACCGTAGTCGGGGTCATACATGTTGCGCCAGATGTTGGCGATAATGATCTGAGGGATGATGATAGGCAGAATGTAGATAGCCCGATAAATGCGCTTGAACCACAGTCCTTCAGTATTGAGCGCCACGGCGATCAGAATGCCGAGCGCGACGTGAATGATCACGTTTGAGAACGTCCAGAACAAGTTGAAAAGGAGCGTCCGAAAGAAGTCGAAGTTGGAGAGACCCAGTTCGTTCTGCAAGATCCTGACATAGTTCTCAAGACCAACCCAGTTGGGCGGTGGCGCGTCAACTCTCAGGTTCTGCAGGCCATAATTCGTGAACGACATCCAGACCTCGTAGCCCATCGGATAGAAGGTGATGATGCCCATCACGAGGAACGCCGGGATCAGGTACATGTAGGCGGGCAGTGCTCTACGAAAAGTCTTCGCGAAGGTCCCCGGCCGATAGGCCACTCTTGCGCTGATTGTGGTCATTGTCCTCTCCCCCCAAACGCAGCTCCGGGGCGTTGCCCAACGAATGAACACGGAGGTGAGCCTCCAGGGAGCGCCTGCGAAGCGGCGCTCCCTGGAGGGCGAAGCGGGTCACGGTATCTTGTTCGCCTTGTTCATATCGGCGCAAGCCTTGGCGACGCCATCCGCTGGCGTGACTTTTCCAGCCAGAACCGCGGTGTACATATCGCCGAACGGTCCCCAGTAATTGTCAAACCATGCCTCTTGTGGGCGTGGGAAGCCGTTGGCCGCAGCATCCGCAAAGGCTTTGACTAGAGGATCGGCAGTCTGAACGTCGGTCCGAACGGGTGGATCGCCCGCCAGATCAGCGTAAGTCTTCAGCCCATCCGCGCCAAAGATGTAGAGGGCGAGGTCAACCGCCGCTTTCATATTCTTGCTGTTCGGGTTAATGAACCAGCCATCCACGCCGGACAGTGGAGTGACAGGCCCCTTAGGGCCGGCGGGAATGGGGGCCACACCCAGTTTATCTCCCAGGTCCTTCTTGTAATCGCCCAGCATCCAGGGGCCATCAATGACCATATCTGCCTGTCCTTGTCGGAACAGGGTCGAGATTTTGGCGCCGTCCGTCTCAAACTGTGCACCGGCCGCCTGCAGGTCAACCAGGTATTGCACAGCATCCACAAAGCCGCCCTGGTCAGCGATGCACTTACCCTTGTCGTCCACCAGCTTACCGCCGAACCCGGAGAACCAGCCGAAGTTGAAGTAGGCGATAGGTCCGCCCGCGTAGAGCAGCAGCTTCTTGCCGCCTTTCACGGCCGCAAGCAGCTCGTCTGTCGTCTTGGGTGGGTTGGAGACAGTGGACTTGTTGTAGTACAGAGCCACGGCCTTGATAATCCCAGGCACGCCGTAGATCTTACCCCCGACGGTCATGCCGGCCACACCCGCTTTGGACACTTTATCGAGTTTACCGGCCACCAGATCGTCAATCGGCGCGATCAGGTTGGCGCGCACTTCCTTGCCGAGGTTGTCATTGGGAACAGTGAACATGTCAGGCCCACCGCCTGCAGCGACTTCGGTCTCCCACTTGTTGAAAATCTGGTCAAAGGGGATCGCCAGGACGTCCACGGTGACGTTCGGGTTGGCCTTCCGATAGGCGTCAACGATCTGGGTGATCGCCTGTTCTTCTGAGCCGCCCGTGTGGTACGAATGCCAGATGGTCAGCGTAACCTTGGCCGCCTGCGGGGCCTGGGTTGGCTGAGCCGCCGGCGGTTGCGTTGCCGGTACGGGTGTGGCCGCCGCCCCGCCTCCACCACCGCCACAAGCGGCCAGCAACAGGCCGACCACGGCCAGGGCGCTCAGCACGCTAATGCGTAACTTGGACATCTCTCTCCTCTCCTTCTTAACAGACTTGCCTGGGATATGCCACGCGCGAGCCGCCAGCCGCACCGGCTGGAATAAGCGTGGCGCACCGCCACTAATACTTGCTCTCCACTTATAGGTGGGGTACAATTAGCGACCTTTCCGATAGGGATCACCTCCTTCCCGCACTTCTGGCTTCTGGAGGCTATGCAGGTCCCGCCTCAGTACCAATATAGCATGGGGGGTTGTCTCACGCAAGTCACAATAGCGACCCTATGGAGCTGGTCCCTCACAGGAGGTGGTGTGAAATGAGCAGACCATCATTGACGATCGGTGTTGAGGAAGAATACCAGATCATTGACCCGCAGACCCGTGAGCTGCGCTCCTACATCACCCAGTTCCTGGAAGAGGATAAACTGGTCCTGCGTGAGCAACTCAAACCGGAGTTGCATCAGTCGATCATCGAAGTTGGCACGCGCATCTGCCACAACATCCAGGAGGTCCGCGAGGACCTTATCCAGTTGCGCCGCACCGTCCTCGACCTGGCAGCCCGCAAGGGTCTGGCGATTGCCGCCGCCGGCACGCACCCCTTCTCCTCCTGGCTGACCCAGGATATTACCCCACATGAGCGTTACCTGGGTGTGCTCAAGGATATGGGGGTTCTGGCGCAACAACTGCTCATCTTTGGCACACACGTCCATATCGGCATCGAGGACCGCGAATTTCTGATCGATACCATGAATGTGCTGCGCTACATGCTGCCGCACGTGCTGTGCCTGTCCACCAGTTCCCCCTTCTGGATGGGGCGTGATACCCATCTCAAGTCCTATCGCAGCGTCGTCTTCAAGAGCTTCCCGCGCACCGGCATCCCGCCCCATTTCAGCTCCTACGCCGAATTCCAGGCGTTCGTTGATACCCTGGTGCGCACCGGCTCCATCCCCGATGGCACCAAGATCTGGTGGGATGCTCGCCCCAACGCCAAGTATCCGACGCTGGAGTTCCGCATCTGTGATTGTTGCACCCGCCTCGACGAAGCCCTATGTGTCGCCGCTCTCTTCCAGGCACTCGTGGCCAAGCACTACAAGATGCGCCGCGACAACATCACCTTCCGCCTTTACCGGGGCGGCCTGGTTGACGAGAACAAGTGGCGGGCGGTGCGCTATGGCCTGGACGGGAATCTAATTGATTTCGGCAAGCAGCAGGAACTGCCCGCCCGCACTCTGATTCATGAGTTGATCGAATTCGTAGATGACGTGGTAGATGAACTGGGCAGCCGCAAAGAGGTCGAATATGCCTACCAGATTCTGGAGAAGGGCAGCAGCGCCGACCGGCAACTCGCCACCTATGCTCGGACCGAGGACTTAAACACGGTGGTGGATCAGCTCATTGCGGAGACCAAAGAAGGGGTAGTTGCCTAGCTTCGCCGCTTTCTCCACTGCGCCCAACGCGAGGCGAAATGGATCAGGCGGGTGGTTGGGCGGGCCTCGATCTGGGCATCACTGAGGGCAGCCAGAAAGTCCTGAGGCCCATCAAAGGGCCGCAGGCGCATCGTCGCCCGGCCCAGTTCGTAGAGCGTGTGCGCGTCGCTGCCGGCGGTCTTCAGCCGGTTGTGCGCCTCGGCCAGCGCCAGCGCTCTGGCATTGTCCTCCTGGAAGATGCTGCGGGCGTTGAACACTTCGACCATATCCACCCTGTCAATGATGGCCAGGGCCGCGCTCTCCCCCATGGCCTCACGCCGGATGCGGTCCAGCGGATGTGAAATGCCCACCAGGCCGCCCTGGGCGCGGATGCGGGCAATAGTCTCCTCCGGCGACAGGTCCGGCGGAACCGTTTCCTTAAGGAAGTAGGCCAACAGTTCACCCCGGCTGGTGCGCACCTCCTCGCCCACAATGACCAGGTCGGGCGCCATCCGGGCCAGCGTCAGCGCTCCCTCGGCGGTGTTGTGGTCGGTCACGGCCAGTTTGTCAATCCGCTTGCGCCGGCAGGCGGCGACCATCGCCTCCAACCGCACCAGGCAATCGGGCGAATACAACGTATGGGCATGGAGCTCGACCTTCCACATCAGCTTCTCGTCTCCGGGACCACTTCCGGCGCAGCCGGCGGAAAGAAGCGGCGGCGATACACCAGAAGGGTCAGCGCCCCCAGACTGACGCCGAACCAGAGGGTGCAGAAGCGGATCAGCAGGGTGGCTGCGACGGCGATGTCCTGATTGGGATTGACCAGCGCCAGCATGAGGGCGGTGATGCTGAGATCGGCCGCACCCAGCCCACCGGGGAGCGCGGTAACCGCTCCCGTCAGAGTCGCGATCGCACCGATAAAGACCCCCTTTTGCAGCAGGACCAGGTCGGGCGGGAAGACCGGCCCCAGCCCCAATCCGCTCAGGACCAGGTAAAAGGCAATCGCCTCGCCGCTCCACGACAGCACACCGATCCCCACCCCCAGCAGGAAGTTGCGCCAGCCGAGAAGCTGGTAGCTGCTCTCGTAAAAGGCCCGCAATGGCTCGATGAAGCGCGAGACGAGCGGCAGCCGACCGGCCCATTCAAGCAACCGCAGGCACAGTGGGCGCATCTGGATAACGACGACGCCGCTCAACATCATCAGCACCAGCACCAGGACAAACGGCCAGGCGGGACGATACAGCGACACACCGACCAGCGCCAGGATCACGGTCGCCAGCCCGTCGGTCAGCCGTTCGGCGACGACGATGGGGGCCGCGCGGCTAATGGCGACACCGTGGCTCTGCTTCAGCGCATAGGCTTTGAACAACTCTCCCACTTTCCCCGGCGTCATCGCCATGGTGAAGCCAGCCACGAAGATGATGGCGCTATCGCGCAGGTGCACGCCCTTCAAGCCGATCTGCCCCAGATAATAGTGCCATTTGAAGAAGCGCAGGACATAGTTGTAGGCCGTCAGGCCGAGGATGGCAGGCACATAGGCCCAGGTGAAGCCGACCAGGACCTGACTCAGCTTGGCGACATCGGCATAGAGCGCCAAACCGACCAGGACCAGGACGCCCAGGAGGAACGAGAGGATGAGCCGGTTGCGCATTTCAGTGTCCTACCCTTGGATCGAACCGTTCTCACCGAAGAGTGATAACCCGGGCGTCCTGGCGGTTAATGGTAGCAGGAGCGGAGAGGGTGGGATTCGAACCCACGAGGCATTTCTGCCTGCGCGCTTTCGAGGCGCGTGCATTAGGCCGGACTATGCTACCTCTCCTCTGATGTCGCGTAATACCGATGTCCAGTAGGTAGCGACTCACCGGCGATTCGCCCCTACATCTGGCCAGATTATAACATATCATGATCCGCCCGACAAGGCCCTGTGACAGGTGGGTACCATATAGGGTGAGCTTATCACGCCCTGCACGGCGTGGTTACCCGTTGCGGCTCTGGGGTCTTCATGTTATCATCTTATCCTATGCCGCCGGCAATTGAGACTTTCGGCCTGACCAAGCACTTCCCCCGGCTGACCGGCCTGCTGCGGTTGAGCCGACAGCCGCCGATCACCGCCGTGGACGGGGTGGACTTGCGCGTGGAAGCCGGCGAACTCTTCGGCCTGCTTGGCCCCAACGGTGCCGGCAAGACGACCCTGATCAAGCTGCTGTGCACACTGATCGCGCCAACCGCCGGCACAGCGCGCGTCGCTGGCTATGACCTGAGCCAGGAGCAGGCGATCAAGACCGCCGTGGGATTGGTCGTGAGTGACGAGCGCAGCTTCTATTGGCGCCTGTCAGGCCGGCGCAACCTGCTCTTTTTCGCCGCCCTGCATGGGATGACCGGCCCCGAGGCGGCCCGGCGGGTGGAAGCCGTGCTGGAATCGGTGGACATGATCGCGCCGGCCGACCAGCCTTTCCTCACCTACTCGACCGGCATGCGCCAGCGGCTGGCTATCGCCCGCGCCCTGCTCCATCGCCCGCGGGTACTCTTCATGGATGAACCCACCCGCAGCCTTGACCCCGGCGCTACTCGCCGCCTGCACGACCTCATCCGCAGCCTCGTCGCCGAGCAGGGCGTGACGGTCTTCCTGACAACCCACGATCTGGCCGAAGCCGAGTCGCTATGCAGCCGGGTGGCCGTCATGCACCGTGGTCGCATCCGCGTCGCCGCCTCACCCGAGGCGCTACGCCGGACGCTGCGCCCTGGCGAACGCTACACGCTAATCCTGGACCAGGTACCGGCTTCGGCCTCCGACCGCCTGGCACAACTCGTCGAGGGGGTACAGATCGAGCTGCAGGAGATCGAAGGCAGGGTGCAATTGCGCTTCCACACCAACGGCACACCGGGGAGCCTCAACAACGCACTCGATGTGCTGCGCGGACACGCCTGCACCATCTACAGCGTCAGCAGCGAAGTGCCGTCGTTGGAAGAGGTCTTCGCGCATTACACAGAAGACCCATGAAACGCGCTATCGCCTTCCTTGTCCGCGACTTTTACATCGAGCTGAGCTACCGCTTCTCCTTCCTGCTGCAACTGGTGCAGGTCTTCATCGGTGTGTTCATGTTCTACTTCATCAGCCGCCTGCTGGGTCCGGCAGCCGCCTCCCGCCTCCAGGCCTACGGCGGCGACTACTTCGCCTTTGTCATCATCGGCATGGCCCTGTCATCTTACTTCGGTATTGGCCTGGCCAGCTTCGCCCAGACGCTGCGCGAAGCCCAGACGACCGGCACGCTGGAAGCCATGCTAATGACCCCCACTCGCGTCTCGACCGTCATCATCGGCTCAGCCCTGTGGACCTATGCCTTTACCACGCTGCGCGTGTTCCTCTACCTGGGCGTCGGTACGCTGCTGGGTCTGTCACTGGTCCATGCCAATCTCGGCCTGGCCGTGCTGACGCTGGCCGTTTCCATCGTTACCTTCAGCGCCATCGGCATCCTGGCAGCCAGCTTCATTATGGTGCTCAAGCGTGGCGATCCGATCACCGGTCTGGTGGGCGTTGGCACCAGCCTGATCGCCGGGGTCTATTACCCTGTCGAGGTCTTGCCGCAGCCGCTCCAGGTCCTGGCCCAATTCGTGCCGGTGACCTACGCCCTGCACGCGCTACGTCTGGCGCTGCTACAAGGCGCATCCTGGCGTGAGGTCGCGCCAGACCTGCTGGCCCTGGCCGGGTTCGCGCTTGTGCTGGTGCCCCTCTCGCTCTACGCCTTCCGCCTGGCGGTGAACCGGGCGCGCGTAGATGGGAGCCTGACGCACTTCTAGCCATCGGATAGAATCCGGCGGCTACTGTTATGAAACCGGCAACGCAGGTTTTGGGTAGTCTCCCTTTTAGTTGCGCAGAAGTTGTAAACGTAACCCAGCAGGTATATCCCCGCCGCCAGCGTTTGGACCGTCCGGGCCAGCGTCCGCCCCCGCCGCACCAGGCAGGCCAGCCGATCACGGAAGGTCGCATTGAAGCGTTCGGTATTCGGCATAGGCGGTGTTGAGCACGCCGCCCCCCTGCCAACCAGAGGAGATCTCCCTGGGTCTTCACCCGCTGTTCGTCGGCCTGGACTTGCCCCAGGTCCAACTGCCCCCGCTGGATCAGAGCTTGATGGACCTTCTGGCAGTGATCACCGGCAGCACGTTGCCACGTTGCCAAGCGGCCACTGTGCGCTCATCCACCGCGAAGGTGACCACAATCGCCTGAGGTGGACAGCCGTGCGCCAACGGGGAGATCATCGGAGACATTGGTCTCAGTCGCGCAGGCGAGAGGATAGCGGATGCAGCTCACCCCTGCTAGAATAGGCCGCGCTGTCTAAGCACAATCACAGAGACAGTGAGGACGGCCAGGCACAGGACAATAAGAGCACAACCGGCCAGGGCCAATATCCACATCAGCCGGTTAGAGCTACCTGTAGGTGTAACTTCGGCTTGCGCAGGGGCCGGGGTCATCGGCATCGGGCCTGGTGCCGGGGTGGCTGTGGAGGTGGATGCCGCTGCTGGCGTGAGCAGGCTGTATTCGGGCACCACCCCCTGCACCACGATGGTCACCCGCTGGCTCTCCGCCCGGTTGCCGGCGGCGTCGTAGGCCACTGCCCAGAGCGTGTGCCTCCCCACACCGCTGATGGTCCACTTGGCGTTATACGGCGCAATCGTCCGCACCGCCACCGGCTTGTCGGCA
>CADDZL010000005.1 GCA_902812335.1 Chloroflexota bacterium
CCGATTGTCACGGTCTGAAGGTGTAGTGGCAGGTGGAGCAACACAAACGCATTGTAGACTACGGCCATAATGCCTGCCCCGATGAGGGCACCATAGGCTGTGCCCTCGCCACCAAACAGACTCGTGCCGCCAATGATCGTGGCTGCGATGACGGCCAGTTCGTCACCCACGCCCAGATTGGTCGCGGCGGTAGAGAGGATACCCGCCCTCATGATGCCGGCCAGAGCACATAGCCCACCGACAGCAACGAAGGTGAACAACCGCACTTTGTCCACATCCACGCCCGACAGGCGTGCGGCCTGCTCATTGCTGCCCGTCGCGTAGATCTGGCGTCCCAGCACTGTATTCGCCATGAACCAACTGAACACTGCCACCAGGACCAACATGATGATAGCTGCGAAGGGCACCGGCCCGATGTAGCCTGCGCCCAGGAAATTCACACTCGGATCGCGCATGGGGATATTGCTGGCGACAGTGCCCTCCAGGCCCGTTGCCAGCAAGAAGGTGAGACCGCGTGCGATGCTGAGCATACCCAGTGTGGTGATGAACGCATTGATCTTGACCTTGGTGATCACCAACCCATTGATCGCCCCCAGCGCCAACCCCAGGCCAATGCCGGACAGCGCGGCCAGCCAGGGCTCAAAGTGATGGTAGGTCATCAACCGTGCCGTGAACATCGCGCTCACACCCAAGAGAGAGCCCACCGACAGGTCGAGCCCGCCGGCTACCAGAACCATCGTCTCCCCGATCGCCATGATAGCGATCGTGGACATGGCCTGCATCACATTGAAGATATTCAGTGGGGTCAGGAAGTAGGGGCTGGCAAAGGACATGAGCACGAACATGAGGATCAGGGCAGTCAATACGCCCATCTCCTTCACCTGATAGATCCGGACCAGCCAGGCGGGAGCGGTGATCCTTCTAGCCTTCACTGGCATCTCGCGCTGTGTCGAGGCGACGTCTGTCTGAACAGGGTCCGTCTGCATGGTCATAGTCATTCTCCTCGGCGGGGCTACGTCCCCGCCTGATCACAGAACGC
Source organism: Chloroflexota bacterium (assembly GCA_902812335.1). Lineage (GTDB taxonomy): Bacteria > Chloroflexota > Anaerolineae > DSLN01 > DSLN01 > DSLN01. The sequence continues at coordinate 1,040 of CADDZL010000005.1, forward strand.
TGGCTGCGAACGCCACACGACCTTCCAGGGGGACTTCTGGCGCCGGCTTGGGATACCAGGCGGCAGGGTTGTCCAGGATCGCCCGCAAAATCAAAGCCACCCCACCCATGACGCAGGCGTCAAACTTAAATGCCGACAAGGTGATCTCGACCCCCTGCCGTGCTGCCACCAATGCCCGCGCATCTACCTCCTGTTGAGCCCGCGGCAGGATGTAAGGGCCTGCCAGGCTGAGCACCCCACCCAGCACCACCAGGCTGGGGTTGAAGGCATTGATTAGATTGGCGATGCCGATGCCTAAATACCGACCTATCTCATCTAAGGCACTGAGAACCGCCGGTTCGCCCTGGGCTGCGGCCTGCAATATGTGCTCCATCCCAATCGCATCAATGTCGCCGCCCGCCAACGCCAGCAGATTCTGAGCGCGCCCCTCGACCGCCGCCTGGCGCACCCGCCGCACAATAGCCGTAGGACCGACCAGCGTCTCCCAGCAGCCGCGATTGCCGCAATTGCACTGCGGACCCTCCGGCTCAAGCGTCATGTGGCCGACTTCGCCGGCAAAGCCACCCATACCGCCATACAGCTTCCCCTCGATCACCAGGCCACCGCCCAAGCCCACACCGGCGCTCAAGTAAACGAAGTTGTCCACCTGCCTGGCCACGCCCAACATCCGCTCTCCCAGCGCCGCCGCGTTCGCCTCATTTTCCACCACCACCGGCACGCCAAAGCGGCGCCCCCACAACTCGCGTAGCGGAACATTGCTCCATCGCAGGTTAGGGGCGAACAGGAGCGTACCGGTGGTGTGATCAACCAACCCAGGCACACCCAAACCAATGCCGAACAAGCGGCAGTCACAATTCGTGGCCTGCGAAATGGCTTCCTGCACCAGGCCCTCAGCCTGTTCCAGCACTTCCGCCTGGCTGGCGTCAGTGAGCCTCTTGCCTGCATCAGTCGTCTCAATCTCGCGCCGCCAGAGCACATTGGCCTTCATGTCGGTGACTACGACAGAGATGAAGCCCACGCCGATCTCGGTGCCGATCAGTCGCCCGGCATCAGGATTTACGTCTATCAACACGCCGGGGCGACCGGGCCGCTGACCGGATAAGCCGGTCTCTCTCACCAGGCCCCACGACTGCAACTGGGTCAGCAAACTGCCGACGGTGCTCTTGTTCAGACCACTGATCTCGGTCAGGTGGGCACGCGAAATCGGCCCCCCGGCCTCCCACAGATAGTTCAGCACGATCGCCAGGTTACGCTCACGCACCCAGATCTGATCGCCGGTTCGGTAGCGTCGCTTCACTGCGCCTCCGCCAGAGCCTGAAAGGTCGGTTGCAGCGCCGGATACAATGAGCGGTATAGAGGGTACAGCCGCTGGTAACGCTGCACGTTCTCAGGAATGGGCAAGGTGCGATCGGTCACACGCACAGTCTGGGCCACCGCCTCCTGCACGTTGGCGAAAACCCCCGCCCCTACGCCCGCCAGCAACGCCGCACCGTAAGCCGCACCCTCCGTCACATTGACCAGCACCAACTCTGTCCCAAACACATCTGCCTGGATCTGCCGCCATAGCGGGCTGCGAGCGCCACCACCGGAGGCGCGCACCTGCTCGATAGGTATGCCCAGGCCCTTGATCAGTTCCAGGCTATCGCGCAACCCAAACGACACGCCCTCGAGCACAGCCCGCACCAGGTGGCTCTTGCCATGCCGCACGGTCAGACCGACAAAAGCACCGCGCGCTTGAGGATCAGGGTATGGCGTGCGCTCGCCGGTGAGGTAAGGCAGGAAAAACAGTCCATCGCTGCCCGCCGGCGCGCGTGCCGCCTCGCGCGTCAACAGATCATAGGGGTCATCGCCGGTGAGCAGCGCGGTTGAGCGTTCTGGATCACCCAGGGTGTCGCGAAACCAGCGGAATGAGCCGCCCGCCGACAGCATCACACCCATCACATGCCACTTGCCGGGCACCGCGTGGCAGAAGGCATGCACTCTGCCCTGCGCTTCGGCGGCGAATTTCTCAGAGTGCGCGAACACCACGCCCGACGTGCCGGATGTGACCGAGATCACTCCGGCCTGAACCACGCCGCTGCCCACCGCCTGAGCGGCCTGGTCACCGCCGCCACCGACTACAGGTGTGCCGGGCTTCAGGCCGGTGGCTTGCGCCGCGGCCGCGCTCACCCTGCCGGAGACCTCCGGCGACTCGGTGCAGCGTGGCAACCAGTCGGCCGGGATATCCAGCAACTTCAACATCGCTTCCGACCAGCGCCGTCCCGCTACGTCCAGCAACGATGTGCCCGAAGCATCCGATACTTCCGTGGCGTACTCGCCTGTCAAGTGGTAACGCACATAGTCCTTGGGCAAGAGAACCTGGGCTGCACGCTCGTACACTTCCGGCTCGTTCTCCCGCACCCAGAGGACCTTGGGGGCAGTGAAACCGGGTAAGACCGCATTGCCGGTCAGTTCCAGCAGCCGCCCCAAGCCGCCAACCCTGTCGGTGATCTCGGCACATTGGGGGCCGGTGCGCTGATCGTTCCACAAGATGGCCGGGCGCAAGACCTGACCGCCCCGATCCAGCAGCACCAGGCCATGCATCTGGCCGGTCAACCCCACCCCGCTGATGTCATCGCCCGTCAGACCGGCGCGCGCCAGCGTCGCCCGGATGCTGGCGCACACACCCTGCCACCAGTCGGATGGCATCTGCTCTGACCACAGCGGGCGAGGCGCGTAAAGCGGATATTCGGTAGTAGCACTGGTCAGGACATTGCCCTGCTCGTCAATCAGCAGTGCCTTAGCCCCCGTCGTGGAGACATCCAAACCTAAGAGGTAGGCCATGAGTGCCTCCGGTTATCTTTCCAGAGGAGGCAACGGGCTTAGCTTGTCGGGATGAGACGCACGCGCCCGGATCAGGTAGGCTTCCAGCCAGCCACGCGCCTTATCCGGATGCTCCACCGCCCACAGCACCTGCTCGTGGTCAAGGGAGTTGATGCGTTCATTCGCCGCCCGCAGTGCGTCCATGCTGTTCCGCAGCGCGATCTCCACCGGCATCCGTTCCGGGTTGATGTCGATGCCAAAGTAGCCCTGATAACCATACATCTTCAGGGTATATAGCGCAGCCTCAAGCTGCTCCGGTCCAATCACGCCCACATTCAGGTCCTGGTCATAGTTCCCCAGTGGCTGGCTATTCCAATGCGAATGGAACAGCCGCCCATACTCCATCACCAGACTGAAGGCATAGGCCAGGTCCTCATAGGCCATCAGCATATGCCCGACTTCCGGGTTCATCCCCACCAGGGCATGTCCCTCGCTCAAAAGCTGCCGATTGGCCGGATTTTGTAGCAATGCCTCGACCTTGTGCCCCAGCAATACGCCTTCCGCCGTCGTGCCGTACAGGATATGCCCGCGTGGCTCATACGGCTTGGGCTCAAAAGCCACCCGCACCCCCGGCACCCCATCCATCGCCTCGGCCAGCCCCTGGGCAAAGCGGTCGCGGGCGGCATAGAAATTCTGGCCGAAGGGGTTCTCGTAGCCGTCAATGCCGGGCCAGACGACGGCGAAATCGGTGTCCAATTCTTTATTCAGCTCAAAGGCGCGTTTGGTGCGTTCGATAGCCATCATGCGGACGTGGGACAGAGGCGAACTGAGGGAACCCCATTCGAACGTGGCATCATAAAACAAAAGCGGGATGACCGTTAAGATGCGTATGCCGGTATCCCGCGCGAACTGCTGCCAGACCTCCAGATTGTCCTCGTTGATCTCGTTGGGGTAATGCGCCTCCATCGCGGCCAGGCCGTCATCTTTGAGCTTGGCAGCGATGTCGAGACGGGCCGGGATGTCGAGGGGGGGCGTATAGCGGTCGTGGAAGCGTCCCCCACCTGGGGCGAAATACCAGATACCGGCTGAGAACTTGAGGTCTAATTCGAAGGTTTGCAGGTGCCTGAGAAGTTCGGTGTCACTGCGTCGAAGTGCCTGTGGACGGTGGTCAACCCAACCCATGTTGTGCTCCTTTCTGTAGAGGACAAGCTGGCCCGCCCGACTGAGGGCCCTTCCCGGTTTAGTTTATCCAACCGCCAAACTAATTATAATTATTATAGTCAGGTCCTGTTCGATGTCAATAGGGCGAACGTTTTTTTTAAGGGAATTGTGCCCCAAGGGGGATTAAACACAGCGCCCGGCCGGCCACTCAGCGGCCGGCCGGGCAGGCTTCATCTGGCTGGTCATCCTACCCTGCTCGGCTAGGACTGCCTGAGCACGTCAACAACACGAGCCAGATCGGCTGTGTCGAGCCCCAGGTTGCCCGCCATGCGGTACATCTCGCGAGCAATCGCCACGGTGGGCATGGGGACACCCAGGTCGTCCGCCAGACGGAGGGCATAGGTCAGGTCCTTACGCATCCAGCGTAAGGCAAAGTGGGTTTGGCTACGGTCACGAGCGAGCATGCGAGGGACCACGGCCTTGACGAACGGGCTGCCAGGGCTGCTGCTCGTAATCAATGAGGCAACCTGCTCCATGTTGAGGCCGGCCCGTTCGGCCAGCGTCAACCCCTCGGCCAGGCCGGTGGCCTGCACCGCGACGATCAGATTGTTAACGAGCTTCATGACCGCACCCGACCCACCTGGCCCCATATGGTGGATTTCACGGCTGATTGCTTCCAGCACTGGCCGCGCCCGTTCGAGCGCCGCCGCATCGCCTCCGACCAGAATCTTTAAGTCCGCGGCCTCGGCCGCGTCTTTGCTGCCCAGGACGGGTGCGTCGAGCAGGGCAAGCCCCCGCGCTGCCGCCCGTTGGGCCAGTTCGCGCACCCATGCCGGCGAGAGTGTGCTGCACTCAACCAGGACGGCCTGCGGGGGCGCCCCGGCCAGCGCGCCTTCCTCACCCAGCCAGATCGCCTGCGAGGCGGCGTCGTCACCGACCATGCTGATGACGACATCAGCACCCTGCGCTGCCTGGCGCGGTGACACCGCGACCCGCGCACCCTGCGCGGCCAATTCTTCAGCCTTCGCGCGTGTGCGGTTATAGACGGTAAGAGGAAATCCGGCCTTGAGGATGTTGCGGGCCATGGCGCTGCCCATGATCCCCAGGCCAAGCAACGTTACGTTATCCATGTTGACTTCGCTCCCTAGTGTTCTCATAAGTTGTAGTTGTGTCCTGCATCTTCACCGACCCTCGCCGCCCGATAGTGCTGGTCACTTAGAACGCGCAAGCGTTCGGCGGCGGTTTCGGGCGTCAGATCGCGTTGGGGCATGGCCAGCATCTCGTAGCCGACCATGAATTTCCTCACGGTGGCTGAGCGGAGGAGAGGTGGGTAGAAATGCGCATGCAAATGCCACTCGCTGTGCGCCTGGCCATCGCCGGGGGCTTGATGGAAGCCCATCGAATAGGGGAATGAGGTCTCGAACAGATTGTCGTAGCGGGCGGTCACGCGACGCAGCAAATCGGCCAACCCCGTCACCTCGCTTGGCGTGAGGTCAGTGAGAGCGGCCACGTGACGATTAGACAGGACGAGGACCTCAAACGGCCAGACAGCCCAGAAGGGCACCAGGGCGGTAAAGTGCGGGTTGGCGACGACCAGGCGTTCGCTACTTCTTGTCTCGGCAGCCAGGACATCGCACAGCAGACACGACTGATGTCTGTGGAAGTATTCAGATTGAGCCCGGAGCTCTTTCGCCGGCTCGTTAGGAATATGACCGGACGCCCAGACCTGGCTGTGGGGATGCGGATTGGAAGCACCCATCAGCGCGCCCTTATTCTCAAACACTTGAACATAGCTGATGAAGTCGCGTTCGCCGAGATCGCGGCTCTGATCGGCCCAGGTGCGGACGACGGCTTCCACTTGCGACTGAGATAGTTCAGGCAGATTGAGATCATGGCGGGGCGAGAAGCAGACTACACGGCAGATGCCGGGTTCAGCTTCGGCTACAAATAGGTTAGGACCGGGCTCAGTCGCGGCAGGCGTCGGCAAGCCGGAGGCTGGTGGCAGAAGTGCAGCAAAGTCGTTATCAAAGACAAAAGTGGAGGTGTAATGGGGATTCTGGGCACCACCGGCACGCTTATTACCTGGGCAGAGGTAGCAGTTCGGATCATACGCCGGCAGGCTTTCCGCAGGCACCTTCTCGACCTGGCCGAGCCACGGGCGTTGCGCACGTTGGGGGGAGACCAGCACCCATTCACCTGTCAAGAGATTGAGACGGCGGTGAGGAGAATCGAGTATATTATAAGCTCTCATCAATAGCTCCGGGCGATCTCCGCAAACACCAGCAGCCATACAAGCAGTCCAAATGCGAAAACAGGCACTTTGATCCTCGAATTTGTACCCAGCAAGATGACGGCACCTAGGATATAGAACTCTGATAGAGCGCGCAAGAAAGCCCAGTCTTCAACCCAGATCAATCCAGTGAGCACTGACGCCAAACCGGCATAGAGCAGCCAGGCGAGCTTCACATGACGGCTGGCTGTACTTGAGCGCAGAGAGAAAAGGATGGAGACAGCGAATACCACAAGAAAGACCAGTTCGGTAAACCAACGTCGTTGCAAGGTCGTCTGGAGAGCCGCCGTGTAGCGAAAGAACGCGATCAATCCAACGAACGGCCAGCCCAGAGCGCCACTACCTCCTAAAAGCCCGATCTGTCCCCAGCGCCCCAGCAGGATCAGTTGCCAGACCGCAAGGAGAACACCCGGAACAATGAAGTAATGCCATGTGATCTGAGGAGCGCCTGTGCCTGCCCTGTCCTTAACCGCCCAGACACAGAACGCTGCCAGCGCCACAAGAACGGTAGTCTCCTTCGTGAGCACAGCCAGGGCAAGCAGGATAGTGGCCTGGGCTGATCGCTGCTGTCGTATCAGCCATAGGCTGGCAAGCACAAAGGAGAGCGCCATTACTTCGGTGAGATCCTTGGACAGGGTAAGCGCAAATCCCGCATAGAAGGAAAATACCAGACCCCATAGAGCATGTTGCTTCATGGACCGTGCATGTAGACCCCCAAGCCACGCCGTCAAGCACACAGCCGCATAATTGACGAGGATCATGACCGTGGATACAAGCTCAGCACGACCTAAAGATAGCGCCCACACCAGGAGTGGGTATACGATGCGCTGCTGACGATAGGCCGGGGTGTCAAGGGTGATGCCGAATTCCGTTCGTTCAGTCGTGAACGGGTCTAGAGCCAGGCGATAATAGAACTGACCATCATAGCCCGCAGAGTGGTTCAGGACGATCAGATTCCTCGGAACAAGGTCTCGATTAGCGAACTGATCACCTGCCTGTACCAAATACGAGGGGTCATACCCGTGTCTGCCGAGCACCGCCACCGTCAGGAGAAAGTAGGCTGCGGCTGCAATTCCCAAAGGAACCAGCGGAGAGTCGAGCCGACGCACGGGATGGGCACTCGTCCTCAATGGCTTTGCCTGGCGGTCACCCGTACTGTACCACAAACTGGCAGAGTACACCAAAGAACTGGCCTTATGATCTTTGAGTCTTGGTGCGTTCGTGGTAATATGGAAAGAGGGAACACCTGCATATGACCTCTAAGCTTAGGTCGGGAAACGACTTGAGGCAGGCCTTCTCTGAAGCTTTCGGCAGCGCACCCGACATACTGGTGCGTGCGCCGGGCCGGGTCAACCTCATCGGCGAGCACACCGATTACAACGACGGCTTTGTTCTGCCGGTGGCCATTGACCGTGAAGTCCGCATGGCTGCACGGGCACGCAATGACCGCCTGGTCCGGCTGGTCGCGCTCGACTTTGGCCAGCGGACGGGGTTCGCGCTGGACAAGATCGAGCGTGACGAGGCCGCGCCCTGGAGCAACTACCTCCGCGGCGTGGCGTTCTACTTGCAGGCTGCCGGTTTCGCACTGCGCGGTTTGGATGCGGTCATCCAGGGCAATGTGCCTATCGGTGCCGGCTTATCGTCCTCGGCGGCGCTGGAAATGGCGGCGGCTCTGACGTTTCAGCTAGCCAGCGGCCTGGAGCTTGACCGGCTGCGTCTGGCGCTCATCGGGCGTCAGGCGGAGAACGAGTTCGTCGGCCTCCGTTCTGGCATCATGGACCAATTTATCTCGGCTCTGGGGAAGCGCGATCACGCCCTGCTGATTGACTGCCGCAGCCTGGAGCACCGGCTGGTGCCGCTGCCTCAGGGTGTGCGCATTCTCGTCGCCGATAGCGGCGTGCGGCGTGGGCTGGTGACCTCCGCTTACAACCAACGGCGGGCCGAGTGCGAAGAGGGCGTGCGTCGCCTGGCCGAGTACCTGCCGGGTATACGCGCTCTGCGCGATGTCTCCCTTGCGGACCTGGAAGCGCACCAACAAGCCCTGCCGGAACCAGTGAGACGCCGCTGTCAGCATATCGTCTATGAGAATCAGCGCGTTCTGGATGCGGTCGCGGCACTGGAGCGGGGCGACGTCGCGATGATGGGCCGGTTGATGGATGCCTCCCATGCGTCCTTACGCGATCTATACGAGGTCAGCGGGCCAGAATTGGACACCTTGGTTGACATCGCCCGCAGCACCCCTGGCTGTCTGGGTGCGCGGCTGACCGGTGCGGGCTTTGGTGGCTGCACTGTTAACCTGGTGGAGGAGGCCGCCGTCACCAGTGTGGCTGCAGCCATCGAGCGCGAGTACCCGGCCCGCACCGGGCGCACACCCCATCTGTATATCTGCAGTGCGGTGGACGGAGCGACGCCGATCAACGAGTAAAGGCAAATCTTCTCTCGCCCCTTGGAATCTAACCTTTCTCAAAGCTACGCCCAGGAGCCATCTGTCTCTTACTGCCGAATCACACTCGTGGGTCGGCGGGCTGCCGTCAGCTTTCCGAAAAGTACGCGCCCCATCCCAGATGGGCCGATGATACGGAAAACGTTCGCCGATGAGAAGAACTCCTGTAGCGGAACAGATCCGCTGAGCGCGCCGAAAAACTCGCTAGCGGCTTCCGGTTTGCGGGCCAGCGCAGAGAACATCACCTGCTGTTCAATCGAGGAACAGGCCCTCGCGCCGGAGTGGACCCCATCGGAAGCAATCGATTTTATGTGGACGATGCTTTTACTGCCCAATTGGGAGAATCTGACCATGCACTGCGGCTGGACAAATGAACAATACGCGAGTTGGATCAAAACAACGTTAAAGAAGATATTGGTAAGAGAGGAATGTTTATAGCGCTTGAGGCCTGGCCCTGTAATTCACTCGGCCGTAGACGGACAGGAAAAGGCCACCCAGCTTGACCTTCGCTTCTTTGTTCTAGGTTCGAACTACCGGGCGGAACTTGTAGCCGTAGACGATCATACCGCGTGAGCCATCGGTGCGCAGCTTGCGCGTCACCATCTCGACAGGCATGCCGATGGTCGGCTCACCCTCCAGGTCGGTGAGCTGGGCCGTGACCAGTGGTCCCTCTTCCAGCTTGACCAGAGCAACGGTGTAGGGCGCGTACTCTTCATAGCCGGCCGGCGCTTCCTGCACACGGGTGAAGGAATAGACCTCGCCCCGGCCGCCGAAGGTGTACGGAGTCTTGGCAGGTGCCTGGCATTCCGGACACACATCACGCGGCGGAAAGAGCCTGGCCCCACAGTCGCACAGCTCTCCTACCAAGCCGTAACGTTGCTGATTGAGCCTCCAATGGCGCGGGACCTCCATGTGATAACCTCCATATATCTGTTTGATAACAACTGGACACAGATTAGCACTATAACCCTATCAAAAACTATCAATCTGCCCTCACAGGCTCTCAATAGCCGCCAGATCAACCCGATGGGGCCTCAAGGATATGCGTCACGGCCGTGGCGGCCAGGCCTCCCAGGTTCTGCGTCATGCCCCAGCGCGCCCCCTGGACCTGATTGGGGCCGGCTGCACCGCGCAATTGGGTGACGACTTCAACCACCTGGTAGATGCCGGTCGCGCCCGCCGGGTCGCCTCGTGCCTTGAGCCCACCGAAGGTTGCGATCGGGATGTGCCCTCTGAGCCCAATGCTGCCGTCGGCCGCCAAGCGCACGCCCTCACCCCGCCGGGCGAAGCCACACGCCTCCAGCGAGAGTGCCGCCAGAATGGTGAAGCCGTCATGCAACTCGAACACATCCACATCTTCGGCTGTAATCCCGGCCTGCTCGTAAGCCTGCCCGGCCGAGAGATTGGCGGCGGTTAAGAAGAGCGGGTCGTGCCGGTCGTGCAGAGCCAGCGTATCGGTGGCGATGGCTGAGGCGGCGATGCGCACCGGCTGCACGTTGTAGTCGCGGGCGATGGCTGTCGGGCACAGGACGAGCGCCGCAGCGCCATCCGCAGCCGGGGCTGCGTCGAACAGGTTGATCGGCTCGGCCACCATCGGCGCTTTGATATAAGCCTCCAGGCTGATCTTATTGCGGTACATTGCGTTGGGATTGGTCGAAGCGTTCTGGTGAGCATTCACACTGAACGGCGCGAAATCGGATAGCTCCAGGCCATATTCGTGCATATAGCGGCGCATGAGCAAAGCCGCCAGCGTCACCGGCGTGATGCCCTGCGCTGCCTCGTAATCGCTATCCGCGCCGGTCGCAACTGCCGCCTGCACCGGGCTGCCAATACGGTCGGTCATCTTCTCAACACCGACGACCACGACGAAATCCATCAGCCCGCTGGCGACGGCGTTATAGGCCTGGCGCAGCGCCGCCCCACCGGACGCCCCTGCCGCCTCAACTTTAACCGCCTCAACACCGCGCAGGCCAGCGAAGTCGGCGATGAGCGCACCCAGATGCTCCTGGCCGGAGAGCTGGCCAGCCAGCCAGTTGCCCACGTACAGCCCATCCACACGCCTGACACCGGCGTCACGGAGCGCCATCTGGATCGCTTCCCAGGCCAGGTGGCGCAGCGAGGTATCCCAATGCTCACCGACCTTCGTTTGTCCAATGCCAATCACACTGACCTCGCGCATGTTCAACCTCTACTCCATCACCAGCTTGCCCCGGAAGCGGGCATAGGTGGCGTAATCAATAATCGTCTTGCGGGCGATGTAATCGCGCGTCTTCGGGGCGCGGTCACGCCGCTCCTCGATCAGCGACGTCACGGTCAGCGAGAAGGCATCCGAGCCTGCACCGGAACCGTACGATACCAGGAGCACCCGGTCGCCGGGATGAGCCACATCCAGGATAGCTGTCAGCCCCAGCAGAGAGGAGCCGGCGTAGACGTTGCCCACCTCGCCGGATAACAGACCAGTCTGGTACTGCTCCGGGGTGAAGCCGAGCAGCTTGGCTGCCCGCTCCGGGAACTTGACGTTGGGCTGATGGAAGACAGCATAAGCATAATCGGACGGCTTCGTACCCAGCGCCTCCATCAACCCCTTCGCCGCTGCCAGCGTGTGCTTGAAATAGGCCGGCTCGCCGGTGAAGCGGTCGCCGTGTGAGGGGTAAGTCTCATGGGCCCGCCGCCAGAAGTCGGGCGTGTCGGTCACGAAGGAGTATGAACCCTCGAAGAAGGCCAGGCTTTCCGCCTTCGGGCCGAGCAGGTAAGCTGCTCCACCAGCCGCCGCGGTATACTCCAGGGCATCACCCGGCCGACCCTGCGCCGTATCCATGCCGATCGCCAGCGCGTAACGGGCCATGCCGGAGCCGACGAAACCGATGGCCGCCTGGATGGCCTCTGTGCCGGCCTTGCAGGCGAACTCCCAGTCGGCCGCCTGGGTATGGGGCACTGCGCCGATGGCTTCGGCCACGATGGTGCTGGTAGGTTTGACCGCATAGGGATGCGATTCGCTCCCCACCCATACCGCTCGGATGAGGGTAGGGTCAATCTGCGCCCGCGCCAGCGCGTTACGGGCGGCCTCAATAGACATGGTCACTACGTCTTCGTCCAGCCCGGCGACCGCCTTCTCCTTGATAGGCACACCGCCAGCGCCACCGGTCCAGATGCGGGCGACTTCGGAAGCGGGCAGGCGGTAGCGTGGCACATAGGCCCCATAGCCCACAATACCTACGTCTTGGATCGGGCGCAGCAATGCCCGCGCTGCCTCATTGAAGCCTTGCATCTCGTTTTCGCTCATTCTACTCTCCGTGATGACGGAGGACGAAGGGCGGAAGCTATCCGTCCCCCGTCATTCGTTCTTCATCTCCTTCAGAATCTCCTGGGCCCGGTCGAGTCTTATAGTGTGTTCGGCGACCATCTGGCGAGCGACGGCTTCGACCAGGTCGCCGGTAGCCCCGGCCGCCAACGCGATCTGGCGGGCATGCAGGCTCATATGCCCACGCTGAATGCCCTCACTCACCAGCGCCCGCAGCGCTGCCAGGTTCTGCGCCAGCCCCACCGCCGCCAGGATCTCGGCCAGTTCCGCCGCCGTCTGCACGCCCAGAATCTTCAAGCACACCCGGGCAGTGGGATGTGAGCGCGTGGCCCCACCGACGATGCCGATGGCCAGCGGCAGCTCGATGAAGCCAAGCAGATCGCCGTTCTCGGCCAGGTGCCAGTCGGTCAGCGCCCGGTAGCGGCCGGCGCGGGCGGCATAGGCGTGGGCACCGGCCTCGATAGCGCGCCAGTCGTTCCCTGTGGCAATGACGACGGCGTCAATTCCGTTCATGATGCCCTTGTTATGCGTCGCCGCGCGATACGGGTCGGCCAGTGCCAACGCATTGGCCCGGAAGATGCCCTGCGCCACGGTCCGGCCATCCAGACCGTCTCGCCCCAACTGCTCGGCGGGGACGCGGGCCCAGGCCCGCGCCAATCGTCGGTCGGCCAGGTTAGACAGAATACGCAGGAGCGTGTGACCGCCGGTGATCTGCGCGATGAGCGGCGCGATGGCTTCGACGGCGGTGTTGACGGCGTTCGCCCCCATCGCGTCACGCACGTCGTAAATGAGATGCACGATCAGCATCGGGCCGGCGGGTGTATCAGGCAGGGGCCGGGTCTCCAGGTCAATAGCCCCCCCATGGAGACGAATGAGCATCGGGTCGTGGCGATTAGCCTCGGCCAGGATCTCCGCGCGGGCCGCTTGAACCGCCTCGACTGCCCGATCGAGATCGGGCAGGTCAACCACCTGCACCTGGCCGATCATCAGCGGACGGTCGGCTTCAGCACGGAAGCCACCGCCTGCCCGCACCATGCGGGCGGCATAGCTCAGTCCGGCAACAACGGAGGGCTCCTCGATGACCATCGGGATGAGCCGTTCGCGGCCGTTGACCAGGAAGTTGACAGCGATGCCCAACGGCAGAGCATATAGGCCGGCGACATTCTCGATCATCTGGTCGGCCTTATCCGGCTGCAGGCCGCCCGAACCCATTAGAATCGCCTGCTCTTCCGGCGTCAGCCCGGCCCACTGCGCCACAAGCCGGGCGCGCTCAGCCAGCGGCAATTCGTAGAAGCCCGGCAGACGTGAGGTCTTAGGTTGCTCTTCTCCCACCATCGTCCGCGATCTCCATGTGACAAAAGACACGACACCCATGTCTAACACGGATGCACGGATAGAGAGACGAATCCGTGCATCCATGTTCGCAATCCGCGTGGTGTCGGCCTTGGTCACGCGTAGGCTAATGTTAGCACGCGACCTCTGTCAAAAACTATCAAAGTGCCGCCACAAACTGGCTCAACCGTTCCAGCCCGGCCTGAAGATCGGCCGGGTTAGTCAGGAAGGAGAGGGCAATGTGGACCCCCGCTTCGTAGTCATAGAAATAGCCCGGATGAACGAAGACGCCGGTCTCTTTCATCAGGCCGATGACAAACTCCTCCTCGTCCAATCCGCGCCCGGCCTCGACTGCGGCCATCAGGTGGAAGCCCCCTTGGGGTGGATTGAACCGGATCCGGCGCGACTGCTGCAACAGGTGGATGGCCAGGTCGCGCCGGCGCCGGACCTCGGCCTGGTACCAGGAGAGAAACGGGCCCCCCTCGCGAAACAGGCGTGGCAGCGCCAACTGGATGGGCAGATGCGTCGAGAGAAAGGTGTCGGCGATGGTCTCCAGCATATCTACCGCCTGGGCCACCCGCAGGCTATCGCCGGTGACGGCGATCCAGCCCAGCTTCAGCGCCGGTAGCGCGAACATCTTCGAAATGCCGTTAAGCGTGAACAGAAGGCGCGGTCGGCTTACGCTGTTGATCCGCGGGAAGGCCGGCAGGTCAAAGATGAATTCGCTGTAGACCTCGTCACTGATGATCGCCAGGTCATGGCGGTTGGCGACCTGTACGATCTCGCGGATCTGGTCCGCCGTGGTCACACTGCCCGTCGGGTTGTTCGGTGAGATCACGACGATGGCTCTCGTGCGCTCGTCTATCCGGCCGGCCAGGTCGGCCAGGTCCACTGCCCAGGCCCGGTCCTCCATCAGCCGGTAATGCCTCAACTCGATGCGCGCCAGGCCGGCGATGTAGTCAAACAGCGGATAGCTGGGGTTGGGCGTCAGGATGTTATCACCGGGGCTGGCGATCAGACTGAAGATGTAGAAGAACGACTCACTTGTGCCGGAGGTCAGAATGATGTTCTCAGCCGCCACCGCTGAGCCCTGAGCGGCATAGTACTCCTGGATCGCCATGCGCGCGGCCGGGTCGCCCTTAGGGTCGGGGCGATAACCCGGCTGCGCGAAGTAGCGGGCGTATTCCTGGCTCAAGACCTCGCCGGGAAAGTGAATGCCATGTTCATTCGGATTGCCGGAAAAAAGCCTGATCACCGGCCGGCCCTGTCGCAGCAACCGGCGATAGGTTTGCTCAATCGGGTTGATCGGCCCCTGGTCGGAGAAGAGGGAAGACACCGTAGCGGCCATTTGGCAGGTCATTATAGAACACAAGCCCGGACAGCGCAGATCGCGCCATCCGGGCTTATAGGACTGTCCTTCCGCTCCCGCCGGCAGAGCTATTCAGGCTGGCCGGCCATAGCGTTTAGGGAGTTATGCCGGCGTTCCAGGTGCGCCAGTCAACGTTGGAGTTGTTTGTGCTGGCGACATTCCACATGTTAGTGATCCACACCTGGCCTGCGTTTCCGTTCGTAGCAGCAGCCGGATCCGGGCTCGCGCCGGAGTAATCGCCCCAACGACAAACCGGCGTGCAGCTAAAGTCCACATTCTTGCCAGGTGACTGCTTGACGAGCACAAACCCCGATTGCGGGTTCGAGCCGATCTTGGATACGACCTGGATCGCGGAGAAAGTGCTCGCCGAGGAAGTGTTGAAGTTGACCACCATGTTGCTGCCAAAGGCCGTGGCCGAGCCATTGACCACGCGGTCTGACGAGATGGACGCATTGAAGACATACAGCGAGGGGTCACTTACATCACCAGTCTGGGCCAGGCTGAGAGGGCTGGTATTGATCTCGTACCAGGTGGCCTTTGACCCTGCCCCGCCGGCAACCGTGTGGATGGCCCAGATGGCCATCTGGCCCAAGGTAGGATCCACAGCGGCCATGCCCTGCTCGAAGCGGCCATCCAGCGTATCGAGTGTGTCGCTGGTGCCGGACTGCGGCGCTGATGGCGGCATCGAGAACGACGCGACGGGGATAGTCGCCGCCAGCGTAATGACCGCAGTGCCGGAACTGCTCTTTGTCACCTGGTAGACGGTGATGTAGTTGCTGCTTGGGACCGTACTCAGGTCCTGCTGGCCTACAACCCAGCCGGTATGAGAAGAGTCAATCTCATGGGCGGGGACCGGTGTCGAGAGCAACGTGCCGTCGGCGTTCCTGAGGGCTTTCGCCACCCCCATCTTGAGCGTGCTCAGCGAGGGGCAGGTCGTGATAATGCCGGGCGCTGGCTTCGCGACCCAGGCCACATCTGATCCCAGATACAAGGTCCCGGCCGCGTTGAAGCGGTTGACGCCGATCAAGATGAAGTCGGCGGTGTCGCCCAGCTTCGGGTAGTCGGGCAGGCCATTGGACCCGTAAGTTCGCCCAAAGGTACTTGCGTATGAGCACCAGTCGCTGCTGTTCGTAGTGGGTGCAGAACCTTTGCTGAAGCCGAAAGCGAGCCTCCAATTGGTCGCCAGGCTGTTGGCGTCAAGGAATGCATAGAAAAACCGACCCTGGTTCGGATCATAGATCATCTGGGGATCACTCACGAAGTCCGAGCTTGGTCGGCCTGAGAAGCCAGTCATGGTATTTTGAGACAGTAAGCTTCCATTCCGGCCATAGACGGCGATATTCGTGTTGATGAACTCGATATACTCCGTCGTGCCGATCGCACCTGTCGAATCCGACGGCGTCAGGGTCGTGTTATTGATGCCCTGCCAGCTTACAAACGTGCCGGGCACCAGTGGACCGACAAGCGGGGCAGGCACCGGCATCAGGCCAGCCTGCGCGTTCGCCAGCGCCTTGGCTTGTGCGTATCCGGCCGGGTTGAGCGGCCTGAACGGTATCGCGTATGGCGCGCCGTTCGATGGGGCATCGGCGGCCTGAGTTGAGGCGATCGGTCCCAGTGCTGTCGAGAGCAGTACTACGGCGATCACAGGCAAAATCAGACGCGATTTCATTAGTTTCCTCGTTTCTCCTTCGTTTGGTTGAGTTAGTTCAACGGATTGACCAGCTTTCGTCCATTGCAGCCTCAGCCGACAATAGCGGGTGGGGGGTGAACCGGATCGGCGATATTGGCGACCTTATTACTTATACTCCTAATTCCCTGATTTGTCCATCATCAGTTTTACGTATTTTGGGAGCCACAAGAGAGGAAGGGATGACCAGTTCAGCCCGCGCCTGTTGCCCCGGGCGGGAAGAAGGCCATCAGAAGTTCCAGCCGAGTTTCAGGGCGAAGGAATCGAGCGTATCGCTATTGCGGATGCGCACCCGCTTCAACTCGTAGAGCCCATCGGAGGTGTGGATCGTGCCCTGCTGGGTCGTCACCGCGCCCCATAGACCGATCTCCTGCACCACCTGAAGGACAGCCGCATCGTATCGGCCGGAAGGATAGGCGAAGAAGCGGGGGAAGTGACCGATATGGGCCTCGACCGTCTGGGCCGAGCCCAGAATCTGCCAGATGAGAAAGTCGTGGTCTCGCCCCCGCAGGTCGGGGTGGGTCTTGGTATGCGGCTCAATATCCATCCCGGCCGAATTCATCACATCCACCTCACTCCATGCCAGATAGCCGGGGTAGTTCTGATCGATGAACTCGGTGATGACGAAAAACGTCCCCTTGAAACCGTACTTCTGCAAGAGCGGGAAGGCATTCTCATAGGCATCGCGGTAGCCGTCATCGAACGTCAGGATGACCGGCCGGGGTGGCAGCGGCTTGCCTTGGGCCAGGGCGTAGACCAGGTCATACAGGCTAATCGAGGTGTAGCCATTTTGCGCCAGCCACTGAAGCTGTGCCTCGAAATCCGCCGGCGTGACGGACAGATCGCGTTCGATGGCATCGGCATCGGGCGGCGGCACAGCGATGTGGTGGTACATCAGAATGGGGACACGCACCTGGCGCAGCAGGCTGTCCGGCGTGGGCCAGGGCGTCACGGTGGCCGAAGGGGTCACGGTTTGGGTTGGAGGCAGTGTGTCCGTCGCCGTAGCTGTCATTGTGGCGGTCGGCGTGGCGGAGGGCACGAGCGACGCCATCGTGGTAGCGGTCACGGCCGGTGTAGCCACCTTCACCAGGGCAGTGGGCGGCCTTATCTCATTCTGAGTGTAGAGAGAGGGTAGGTAGAGTTGCCGGTCTGCCCGGGGCGATCCGGTTACCGTCACCGGAATCGCGCCGGAGGACGGTGATGGGATAGCTGCCCGACTCGTCACCCAGGCAACTGCCAGGACGAGTAGGGTGATCAGGGTAACAGCCAGGGCAAGCGGCACGAGATGCGGCTGCCGGTACGCTGCCGGAGCGCGGTAGGTCGGTGGCACAGGTCAGAGTATACCGTCATCAGATGCCGCCGTCAAGGCCGATTGAAGAAGTCGTATGTCGCTTTAGTCAACTCGGTGACAAGCGGCGAACTGACCTCCCAGGGCAGGTACTCGTGTCGCCACACGAAGACGACGAAGACGTAGTCACCGCCCGGAGAGAAGATGAGGCCGGCGTCGGCATGGGTATCGTTGGCCCAGGCTGGCCTGTGCGCCAGGCGTACCTGAGCCGGGATGCCGGTCTCGATCAGGTTGCCACTGTGAACGGTGGATAGCGCGTCGAGGATCTGGCGACACTCACTAAGGGTCAGGCGATCGGGAAAGGCCGCCAGGAGTGCGCCCCCGCCGTGCGCACACTGGTAGACCATCGCCAGAAGCTGGCCCATATCCTCCGGCGTCGTCTGGCGCAGAGGGTCGGCATCGGTCTTGACAATCGGATGACTATTCGCTGGGGTGACGACAGTCGGCGGTTGCCCGCCGGGTTTAGCGCCGTAAGGTAGAACGGTAAACGTGTTGACCAGGCCGAGGGTTTTCATCAGACTGGTCACACGCCCCGCCCCAACGCTGGCTTCGCCATCGCCGATAAGGGCCAGCAGCGCGTCAGCCGCAGCGGTATCGTCCGCAGTCAGCGTGTCACTGATCAGCCGGCGCGTGGTCGCATCCGGCGGGGCTCCGAGTTTGCGATAAGCCTCAACCACGATGGGTAGCCTGAGCAAACCCATGCCACTGAAAGCCACGCTGCCGTTCAGCTCCATCTCCCGTCCAGTAGCCAGATCGAGGACATATAGCCCCACGACACCATCGAAGCCGGACAGGCGGCTTTGGAGCAATGTCCCCAGCGTCTGCAACGTCGCTTCGGATGCAGAGTCGTGGCGCACGACCAATTCGGCACGCCGGTTCGAGGCCGAGCGTAGCGCAGCTTCCACCCGCGGCAGCGAGGCTTGAATGTCAAGCTGGCGCCCCGGCTCGCCGGGCAGGAAGCGCAGCGTGCCCGCCTCGAGTTGCGGCGGCTGGGCAACCCGATCCTGTGTCTGGGCGATACGCTGCAGGACGGCGACCAGTTGCTCTCGCGAATATGTGGATTGAAGCTCCAGCCCGGCCACAGCGGCGGGTTTACCGCGCACGTAATCCCAGAATCCGGCCCAGAAATCAGTCGCATCGCGAGCCATCTCGGCTGCAGCCAGCGTCGCCTCACGATCCAGGCGGAAACTGACTTCGGCTGGATTGAGAGGGATGTGCTCTCCCTCATAGGTCAGGTCCACGGGCGCAGCGAAGGCGATGGCCACGCGTTCGACGGCCTGTTCGGGCGTCAGCCCGCCCACATCTACACCGCCCAGGGTGAGGCCTAACGGCAGGCGCGCCCGCATTGCACTGTAACGGTTGAGTTGAATGAGCAGGGCCGTGATAGCGATGACCGCCAGGGTCACCAGGCTCCACTCGATGATGAGAGCCGCATTGCGTCTGCGCACAGACAGATGACTATACCACAGCCATTCGGACATCGCCAGCCGCTGCATAGCCCATAGCCCCGACCGGGTGTATACCCAACCGGGGGTGGTGGGCATCTCGTGACAGCCTCATGCCACGCGCTGTGGAGAAAAAGCCAAGCCCCTCCTGAACCGAAGAGAACCTCGCCTTACCGTAATACATGCCTTCCCTGAACCTGGTTTGACGCCGCATCAGAACGGGCGTACACTCCGTCTCCCAGGGGGTACTATGTCGGGCCAATTCTTCTCCACAGTGTTTAGCGGCCTCCTTCTCGTCAGCCTGCTCGTGGGCGCGGTGACACAGCCTGCTCTGGCGCAGTCGGCCACCACGAACGTTGATGGCCACGGTGGACCATGGCTGCCCGAGAATTGGGCATCTGGCCCGCCGACGACGTTCCCCGGTGACGGCGCTTGGGCCCGTTTCGACGGTGAGTACTTCCCAACTGACCAGAAAGTCTACTTCCTGGGCGGCCGCGGAGCCGGCGATGCCACCTATGGTGTCGTCTACTCTTTTGATCCGGCTACAGGGGTATACGCTCCCACGGGTGCTGTCATGCCCGTGCCAGTATCGAACTACGACATCGTCCTGCTTCAAGACAATATCGGCCTGGGCATGTATGTCTTTGGTGGGCGACCCTCCGCTGGTGGCACAACCAATACAGTGCAGGTCTATTATCCGGCCACCAACACAACCGCCAACCTGACCGCAACCGACCCCTGGCCGGGGCAGGTCGGGGGCGTGTCCGTTATGCCCAACGTGGCCACATACAACAACAAAGCCTACGTCTTCGGTGGTCTCCAGGTGAGCACCCCTCCCTACGTCTCAGCCGAGACATGGCAGTTCGATCCCCTGGCGCCGGCCGGCAGCCGCTGGACCAACCTGAACCAGCCGCTCCATCTGGCCCGGGGCTATATAGCCACGGCGGTGGTAGACGCGAAAATCTACGCGATCGGCGGCGACACCTACGACGGTGTGACGTTGACATCACGAGCAATCGTCGAGCGGCTGGATACAACCAACCTCAACGCCGGCTGGGACGATGCGGGCGTGGCCGACCTGCCACTCCCATCTTCGGGCATGCCGGGGTGCGATGAGTCGCGGGCCTTCGGCTTCAATGCCGTCTCGCCCTACGTCGGCATGAGTGGCACCATCGTCCTGGCAGGGTGCGGCCAATATCAGGGTGGTGGCAATAGCGCCCTGCCCGATGTATTCATCTACAGTGAGTCAACCAACCTCTGGACCATCTGGCCGAGCCTGAACCAGGCCCGCCGCAACTACGCCGGCGTGCTTTATCCGATCAGCAGGCAGGGCGCAGCAGGCACACCTGGCATATGGGTTTTCGGCGGCTATCTGCCCGACGGGCACACGACGACCACCAGTGTCGAATATAACCCACTGACTCTCCTGCCCCCCCCATCATCGGTACAGCTCAGCCGCTTCAGTGCTACGTCACAAGGAGATACCGCCGCAGGGATAACCGACCGGCTACGGCTGGCGGTCGTGGCAGGAGGAGCACTATTGGTGGCCCTGCTGGCCACCCGGCAGCTTGCAAGGAACAGACGGCGATCAGCCACCTGAGATCTACAGGGGCCAACTTTGACGTTATCCTAGAAAGATCGTATACTTGAATCATAGCTCGCAGGTGTGACCACGAGGGGGCGAGCTTATCTGGCTGAGAAGAGGATATCATGTCCGGGCGGTTCTTCTCCATCGCGGCCAGTCTCCTGCTGTTGGCCGCACTCCTCGCCGGGCCAGCGCTGCCGGCCCTGGCACAATTGGGCACGCCGAATAGTGATAGCCCCAGGGGCGACCTGACAGACCCTAACAGCGCCTACTTCCGCTACACGATTACCACCGAGATTACCCCAACTGAGCCGGTAACACTGGGGCCAACCTCCGTCAGGTTGGTGAATTTTAGCGCCTCATCCGGCGAGATCACGCGGCCGTGGGCCGGGATTGTGATAGCGGTGGCGTTCCTGGCCGGCATCGCCCTCATAGGCCTGGCGATAGGCCTGAGTCTACAGCGGACCTAGTCCTTTACCAACTTAAATCCGTAGAGTATGGTAAGATAGCGGCATGAGCACACCGCTGGCTGACGAACACTTTTAACCCTGTTAGCAACGGATAGGCACATCAGTCGCAACTTCTGTCCAACTGCGCACATGTTTGGGCAAGACCGGCTCTGGGTCTGACTGACTATCCAACTGACATGACACGCCCCCGGTAGATCAGACTTACCCGCACAATAACTAGGCGACCGGCCAGGGGAGTGATATCAATTGCCAGATAGAGGATACGACCGGTCCCAGCGGACAGCGCCGCCTGGATGAAGGGCTGGTACAGACCACAGGTGACGATAACCTGGCTGTTGTAAGCCCGCCGTCACGGGCGTCTGCAGCATCTTGGCTATTGACGACCTGGCAGCCGCCCTTGAGCGATCGCACTCCATTGCTAATGTGGAGCACCGATGGATTCGAGAGCGAGCGCTAGAGCGCCGAGCAACCCAACGTCGTCGCCCAGCGCGGCCGGGACGATGGGAGTGCGTTGCCAGTAGATGGGGTTCATGGCCAGTTCGCGCACGCGCGCCCGCACCGGCTCGAAGAGCAAGTCGCCGAGTTGCGACACGCCCCCGCCGAGGATGACGATTGACGGGTTGAAGAGGTGCAACAGCGTCACGATGCCCTGGCCGATATAGCGCCCCGCCTGTGTGACCAGGCCCCGCGCCACGGGGTCTCCCGCCAACGCTGCCCGACCTACGGTCTCCCCAGTCACTTGGGCGGGATCACCGCCGGCCAGTTGGGCAATGGTTGGCGCCTGACCGGTTCGAACGAGCGCAGCAGCCTCGCGCCCCAGGGCCGTGCCGGAGGCCAGTGATTCCAGGCAGCCGTGGCTGCCACAACCACAAAGCGGGCCATCGGGCACGAGGATCATGTGCCCCACTTCGGCCCCCAACCCATCCTGGCCCAAGACCATCCGGCCGCCGCTGATGATGCCACCACCGATGCCGGTGCTGATGGTCATATAGATGAGATCGTCGCAGCCCCGACCGGCACCGAAGCGGCGCTCGCCCAGGCCGGCCAGGTTGGCGTCATTGCCGACGTAGACCGGCCGGTTAAAGTGGGTGGCGATCAGGTCGCGCAAGGGGACATCAACCCAGCCAGGCATGTTCGGGGCATCAATAATAACACCGGTGTAGGGGTTGAGTGGGCCAGGAACGGCCAGGCTGATGGCGGCGACGTCGCTGGGGTCCTGCGGCATCACGCTGGCGATCAGGTCGTACAGCCGTCTCAGGACGGCATCGCGTCCCTCGGCGGCGTGGGTCGGTACAACGGCGCGTTGGAGCATCTGGGCGTCAGGGGTAAAGCGCGCCGCCCGCAGATGGGTACCACCGATGTCAACGCTGATGATGACCAGGGCTAACCCCCGATCTGTGACATGACCCGTTCCAGCGGGATAACGTCCTGGGCCAGGCCGTGTCCCCAGGGCTTGTGCCAGACACCGTCGCGAATGAGCGCCTTAATGTCGTCAACGGATGCGCCCTGACGCAACGGGGTGAGCAAGTCCACTTCTTTGTCGCGCAGCAGGCACAGCCGCAAGTGGCCGTCGGCGGTGAGCCGCGCGCGGCTGCAACTGGCGCAGAAGGGCTGAGTGACCGAGCTGATGAAGCCCAGGGTGCCGACGCCATCCGGCAGGCGATAGAGGCGGGCCTCGCCATCCAAACGACCCCCATCTACCGGCTCAAGCGGCCCCAACGCGGCCGCGATACGGTCCATCATCTCTTGAGCCGTGACCACCGCCGACTGAGCGAATTCAGCCACATCGCCAAAGGGCATCATCTCAATGAAGCGTACCTGCCAGTCATGATAAAGGGTCAACTGGGCCAGGTCCACGACATCCTCTTCGTTGTAGCCACGCACGACCACAGCGTTGAGTTTGATCGGTCCTAAACTGGCGGCCTCGGCCGCCTCGACGCCGGCCCACACATCCTCCAGTTCGCCCCAGCGGGTGATGCGCTTGAACTTGGCCGGATTAAGCGTGTCCACACTGATGTTGACGCGCAGGAGACCGGCCTGCTTGAGGGGACGGGCCAGCTTGCGCAGGAGTACACCATTGGTGGTCATGGCGACCTGGCGGATGCCGGGGGTGTGGGCAATAGTGTGGACAATCTCGACAATGTTGGCGCGGACGGTCGGCTCGCCGCCGGTCAGGCGGATTTTATCGAAACCCAGGTCGGCGAAGGCGCGGACGAGCAGGAATACCTCCTCGTCCTGCATTAATTCCCGACGCGGCCGGAACGTCATATCCTCCGGCATACAATAGACGCAGCGTAGATTACAGCGGTCGGTAAGCGACACGCGCAGGTAGTGGATATCGCGTCCAAAGCGGTCGAGGGCCATATAGTATCATTCTAGCACCCGGCGGGACATTTGTCAACTGACGATCTTGTTTATTCGAGCAAGACAAATCGGGGCGCAATAGGCGGGTGCCCTTGCGCCCATGCCTGCCCTCCCTGGATGAGATCAGGTGCGCTTGCGCAAGACGAGCCAGCCTAGGGACAGGATCACTACCGCTGGTGTCAGCCACAATACGACCTGTGGCCAGAGCTGCTCGGTTGTGCCGCTACCCTCGAACGTAGTCAGTTCGACCGAGGTAGCCGCAGTGGGAGTGGGCGATGGCGTGCTGGTGGGCGTCGCCGAGCCGGTCGGCGTCGGTGTGGGCGTGGCGGCGGTGACAAAGCGCTCCGCCGAGGTCAGACATCTGCCTGCCCAGCCACCTGCCGCGTATAACGCGTTGTCGGTTTCGTCCGAAGCATAGGCAAACGACCGGCGCGCCTGATTCAGGTAGGCGGCGGTGCTGTTCCATGTCCCTGTCGTGCCCTGTAATGTGTCATAGGACTCGCAGGTGTTATAAGGCTGTGTCCAACCGCCCCCACATACCAAGAGCAGGGTACCGTTCAGCAGATAAGCGCCGGAGCCGCCACGTGCCAGAGACATCGGGTTTGTGAATAGCGTCCAGGCATTCGTTGTCGGGTCGTAAACCTCGACCGAGTCCTTTTCATCGGATATTCCTCCCGTGCCCAAACCGCCCGCCACGTAGAACCTGTCCCCGATGGCCACACCACCAGCGTAGGTCCGTGCGATGTTCATGGGCGGCAGAGCCGTCCAGCGTGAGCCGGCCGGTGCTGCCGGGTCGTAGACATAGGCTGCTGGGCTGGCCCTGCCAGTGGTCGAGCCGCCAGCGATATAGAGCTTGCCGCCCACCACGCCGCAGGTTTGCCCCCACATCGCCGTCGGGACCGGGTCGGTGGTCACCGTGGACCAGGTCAGGGTGGTGGCGTCCAGCACCTCCAGCCGATCGGTACCGGATGAGTCATTGCCGGTCTGGCCGGCCGGAACGTAGATGTGGTTGCCAATGACGCCGGCGCACGTGTTGATCACATTGGTGGGCTTATCATGGGGGCCTATGCTCCAGGAGTCAGTTTCGGGATCGTAGATTTGCACGACACCGGTCAACTCGCCACCGATCCCCTCGCCGGAGATGAGGAAGAACTTGCCATTGGCGAACGCGCCGGGAGCCAGCATGACAGGCGTCGGCATGGGCTGGATGAATTGCCATTGACCCGGCTGAGATGGGGTTGCGGTGGGTGTGGGGCTATTCGTTCCGTTGGCCCTATCGGCGACCGCGGAGCCAGGTCGGTCGGCTGCTGCGGGCAGGATGGCGAAAAGCGCGACCAGGATCATGGCTGCCACACAGGCAGTAGCCAGTCGCTTGTTGATCATAGGATGATTCCTCCCTCGTCAGGATCAGGCCTGGCCTAGCTTTCACCCAGAACGGAGGGTCGTAGGGTGTCAGACATCGGCATGTGGTGCCCCTCTGTTAATATAGACTACACAGGTCTTTTGACGAATGAGGGCAGGCACAACGGCCTTATCCTAATTAGGATATTAAGATAACACACATATTAGTAAAGCACCAAATGGTATGAATTTGGTGTAACGCCCGATAGATATGGTAAAACGGCCGGTTGGCAAGTAGGCACCGGCGGAACGTCAGGGATAGCCGACTCTTACGTTGGGTCGCGCTGGAAGAGATTCTGTAGTTGCAGCAACGCTGCCAGGTCTCCCTGGATGCGGACGCGGCCCTGCATAAACGCGGCCACGGGGTTGAGGTCGCCGTTGATCAGCGCTACATAGTCATGGGCTGCCATGCTGATGGTCGCGTTGGCGGTTGGGGCGGGGCCGGTGTTGACCGTGCACTGCCGGTCGGCGATGCGGACGTGCCAGATGCCGCCACCCTCCCCGCTGAGCTCGACCTGAATCGTCATATTAACACCATCCGCCCGTTCCGGGACGAATTGTGCCGGCATCGCAGCAAATATCTCGTCTGGATTGGTGGCTTTAGCCATGGTCCCTTCTTCGTTAGAGCTTCTTAGAGCCGCATCTCACTGGAGTGACCAGGGAAGACTTTGGCCTCTGGGTGAATGAAAGTATAGGCGTAGTTCACAGCGATAGCGGCCTGAGCGTAACCTGTAGCGATGAGATTCAGGGGCTCGACATCTGGTTGAGCCGCGACATCGCCAGCCGCATAAACGCCGGGGATGCTGGTCTCCTGGCGATTGTTCACCTTCAGATAGCGCTTGGCTTGCTGTTCAAGGCCCCACTCCTTAATCGGTCCCAGGTCGGCCTTGAAGCCCAGGTTCAGCAGGATATAGTCCACATCCAGGGTGGTCTCGGCCTTGGTGCGGTTGTCATAGACCACTGCACTCTCGATATGGTTGTCGCCTCGGATCTCTTTGAGTTCGTGGTAGAGCATAACGTGAACCGGCGAACTCATCAGTTCGGTCACGCTGGAGGGATGGGCGCGGAACTGGTCACGACGGTGTATCAGGGTGATTTCTTTGGCATAGTCTTTGAGGTTAAGTGCCCAGTCCACAGCCGAGTCGCCGCCGCCGACAATGAGCAGGCGCTTACCCCGGAAAGGGGTCTTATCCTGGACGAAGTAGTACACGCCGCGTCCCTCAAAGCGGTCGACCGTCTCATTCTTGAGTTTGTTGGGCGAGAAGGCGCCGACGCCAGCACAGATGATCAGGGTGCGGGTGTAATGCACACCTTTGTCGCTCTCAAGCACCATGATGCTATCTTCGCCGATGCGCAGCAGATTAACGCGCTCATCCAGGCATAGCCTGGGGTTCCAGCGTGCGGTCTGCTCCCAGAGGCGCTTGACCAGGTCTTTGGCCAGGATCTTGGGGTAGCCCGGCGCGTCGTAGATCCATTTCTCCGGGTAGAGGACGGCCAACTGCCCGCCCACCTCCGGCAACGCCTCGATGATCTTGCAGCTCATCTCACGCATGCCGGCATAGAAAGCGCCGAATAACCCTGCGGGTCCGGCGCCAATAATCGTCACATCGTAGATACCGTTGGCTGGAGGGTTGTGATGCGGCATGTTTTCAGGCATACGTGCTTAGTCTCCTGGGGTCGGTGATGAGTAAGTCAATTCGGTGTATTCCTATCCAAAACGTGCAGCAATAGTATAGTGGTTTGTGAAGCTTCTGTCAATGCCGGCGGTCGTGATGTGGGATTGTCAACCCTGTGGCACCGGCCGCTGCTGCCGGGCGCGGGCCGTGGTGAGGAGTGGCCGGCGGCCCCGACGGGTGATTGGACACCCTCACCAATTTGGAGTATCCTTTCGGGAAGTACGCTCATTACCCACACCGTAATGAACACTGACCAAACGGTGCGGCTTCACCAAGGAGGCTTCACGTGCGCGTTCCCATTATTGCTGGTAACTGGAAGTGCTACAAGACGGTAGCCGAGGCCGTCGCACTGGTACGAGAGCTGCGCCAGGGACTGATGAATATCAAGGGCGTCGAGGTAGTGTTGTGCCCATCCTTCGTCGCCCTGGCTCCCGTTGCCGACCTACTCAAGCCGACCGGCATCGGCCTGGGGGCACAGAACATGTTCTGGGAGGATCAGGGCGCATATACCGGAGAGGTTTCGCCTCTGATGCTCAAAGAGTTATGCCAATACGTCATCCTGGGGCACTCGGAGCGACGCCAGTACTTCGGCGAGACGGATGAGGGTGTCAACCGCAAGGTCAAGGCGGCCTTGAGACATGGGCTCAAGCCCATCGTATGTGTCGGCGAGAACCTGGCCGAGAATGAGGCCGGGCGCACAGCCGAGGTGGTGGAGCGGCAGTTGCGTGCTGCCCTGCGCGATATTTCGGCCGAACAGGTTCGCAGTCTGGTCATTGCTTATGAACCCGTGTGGGCCATTGGAACGGGCCGGCCAGCCACCGGCGCCGGCGCTAACGCCGTCATTGGCCAGACCGTACGGGGTACCCTGGCCGAACTGTATGGCAAGGCGCTGGCTCAGGAGGTCCGCATTCAGTACGGCGGCAGCGTCAATCCCAAGAACATCGCCGAGTTCATGACCCAACCCGATATAGATGGGGCACTGGTTGGTGGCGCGAGCCTGAAAGCGGCCGACTTCGTCGCCATCGTGCAAGAGACCGTGCGCGCCAAGCAGTGAGCCGGGGGTAGCGGTCAGGCGTTGTGTGCGATGACTCTTCAGCCCAGGGGTGAGGGATGTGGTTATCCCTGTTTTGGCTACTGCTGACGCTATTGCCCCTGTTGGCCTTCGAACGTTGGTTGCGCCAGCATCTGTTTGGGCTGGGACTGATCCTGAGCGGCAGCCTGCAGGTTGCTGAATTTATCTATTTCCTGGTGTTACTGCCGGGCGTCGTGATACATGAACTGAGCCATTGGCTGGCTGCCTGGCTTCTGGGCGTGCCGACCGGCCACGTTTCGGTTTGGCCGGCGCGGCAGCGCGATGGCAGCTTACGCCTGGGCTATGTCGAGACCGGGAACGCGGGTCCGCTGCGAGAGGCGCTGATCGGCGTAGCGCCCCTGTTCAGCGGCGCCCTGCTGGTCCTGCTCATCGGCGAGCGGGCTTTGGGCGTCGCCAATCTGGGTATGGCGCTGGTGGCCGGTGACCTGGCCGGTGTGCTGCGCGGGTTGGCCGGAGCGCTGCAGGCGCCGGATGTGTGGCTGTGGCTGTATCTGATTTTCGCCCTGGCGAACGCGATGTTGCCCAGCCCCTCTGATCGGCGCGCCTGGCCGCTGGCCGTTCTGGCCGGGTCGGGAGCGGCTGGCGCTCTGGCTCTGGCCGGTCTTGCGGCCGGTCTGGCCGAGCTGGCCGCTGCTGCGCTGCGCTCGCTGGCAGCGGCTTTCACGTTCGCGATTGCTGCTGATGGGGTAGTAGTCGTGGTGGTGTGGCTCGCCGAGGCCGTTTTGGGGCGGTTACTGCCACGGCAGGTTGAGCATTGATGCGGTCGTTGTGCCTTTTGTGTCTCGATGGTAGAATGAATATGCAAGAGGGATGGAGATGGCTGTAACCAAGACGTTAAAGATGCCTGATACCGTGCGTGCCCCTGATATCGCCTTCGTCGCGGCGACGCGGCTGCCGGCCGGGGAGCTGCCTGAAGCCTATTTCCCCCTGACGCACGACACGCGCCTGGTGTGGGCCGTTGATCCACGTGCACGCACGATCCACGTCCGCCGCCGCGATGGTGCTGAGCAGCTATTGCGCCCGGGTGATGGGCTTGGCGGCGAGGATGTCGTCCCCGGCTGCTCGCTGGCCGTAGCCGAGCTATTGGGCTGACAGTGTCCCCCTCGTCCGCTCAATGTGGTCCCCGAATCCGCTAACAGCCATCTGTTGACTCCATCCAGAGGGAATTGCCGATGAGAATTCGCCAAGAGCCTGGCCTGACCTTCGACGACGTACTGCTCGTACCGCAACGCTCGCCGGTAGCCTCACGCCAGGATGTGGATACCTCTACCCGTTTTTCCCGCCACATCACGCTGCACATTCCTATCGTCAGCTCCAACATGGACACGGTGACCGAGGCGCGCATGGCGATTGCGATGGCGCGTGCCGGCGGCATCGGCGTCATCCACCGCTTCCTGCCTGCCGCCCGCCAAGCGGCCGAGGTTACCCGCGTCAAGCGTGCCGAGAGCTTCATCGTCGAGGACCCCTTCACGCTGCCGCCGGAGGCGACGGTGGCTTTCGCACGCGCCGAGCTGGCAAACCGGGGGATCGGTGGCGTCGTCATTGTGGACGGCGAACGCCGACCGGTGGGTATTCTGACGACCCGCGATGTATTGTTCGCGCCCGAAGCCACGCAGCCGGTCAGCCTGGTGATGACGCCCCGTGAGCGGCTGGTGACTGCTCCGCAGGGCATCTCGCTGGAGCAGGCCAGGGCGCTGCTCCATCAGCACCGCATCGAGAAATTACCTCTCCTCGATGTCCAGGGGCGATTGGCCGGGTTGATTACCGCTCAGGACATCGTCAAGCTGGCGCAACATCCCCATGCCTCGAAGGACGCTAAAGGGCGGCTGCGCGTCGCCGCGGCTGTCGGTGTGCGCGCAGACGAAATGGAGCGGGCGCAGATGCTCGTGGCCGCCGGAGCCGACGCCCTGGTGGTGGATATTGCCCACGGTCATTCTGACCATACGATTGAGATGGTGCGGCGCATCCGCCGTGAGTTAGGCGATATTGAACTGGTCGCCGGCAACGTTGCTACCGCTCAAGGCGTGCGCGACCTGGCCGAAGCGGGCGTAGATGCGGTCAAAGTAGGCGTGGGGCCGGGAAGCATCTGCATCACCCGGATCGTGGCCGGCTCGGGTGTACCTCAGTTGACCGCGATCGCTGAGTGTGCCGAAGCAGCTCGCCAGTTCGATCTGCCTATCATTGCCGACGGTGGCATCCGCACCTCCGGTGACATCGTGAAGGCCTTGGCGGCGGGCGCGGCGAGCGTGATGCTGGGCAGTCTGCTGGCCGGGACCGAGGAAAGCCCTGGGGCGACGGTCATCCGCGAGGGGCAGAAGGTCAAGGTCACGCGAGGCATGGCATCGCTGGGGGCGACGATGGGCCGCGAGCTGGCCGAACGCGGGGAAGATACGTTCGATCAGGATTGGGAGAAGGTGGTGCCTGAGGGAGTCGAGGCGGTTGTCCCCTACCGGGGTGCGGTGGCCGAGGTGCTAGAGCAACTCGTCGGTGGTCTGCGCTCCGGCCTGAGTTACTGTGGCGCTCGAAACATCGCCGAGATGCAGGCGAGGGCCGAGTTCATCCAGATGACCCCCGCCGGGATGCGCGAGAGCGGCCCGCACGACGTGAAGCCACTATAATACCCCTGACCCCGATAGAACTGTGCCAGCGCCGCCTGGCAGATCGAGAGAGGAGGCGGACGGCGGGTAACCGTGAATTCAGGGGCTGGGCGAGCGCGATCGCGCCCGCTGACTGAATTGCGGGTCGCGTTCGAGTGTCAGCCGCAGGCCTTCCTCCAGGCTGACCTTCGGGCGATAGCCTAATTTTTCGCGGGCGAGTGACAGGTCGGCGCACAGTTGCGCTACGCCGGGGCTTTCGCCAGTCATATACAGCGGTTCGATGGACCGGCCGATGACCCGGCCTATGGTAGCTGCCAGTTCATTGATGCTGGTCTCCCGCCCGCTGCCCACATTGATTACCAACCGATCTACGCCGGCTGCGGTCGCAGCGGCGACCAGTGCATCGGTCACATCGTCTATGTAAACGAAATCGCGCGTCTGGCGGCCATCACCGAAGATGACGAGCGAGCCGCCGCCGAGAGCCTGTTTGAGAAAGCGCGGGATGACCGGCGCGTGTGATGCCGGAATGGATTGGCCGGGGCCATAGGCGTTGAAGACACGCAGGGATACGGTCTCGATGCCCCATAGGGTACCGATGGTGCGAACGTAATACTCGGCGGCCAGCTTGCTCACTGCGTAAGGCGAATCGGGGTTAGGCGGCAAGTCCTCATGGACCGGTTGGCGGGCCTGGTGGCCGTAGACCGCGCCCGACGAGGTGAACACCACCCGCTTGACTCCGGCGTCGCGCATGGCCTCCATGACGCTCACCGTCCCGCCCACGTTGACGGCGTTGTACTCGCGGGGGTAGAGGATGGATTGGGGCACGGAGACACGCGCTGCCAGATGGTAAACACAGTCAATGTCCTGGAGCAGCGTCCACAGCTTGGGGATGTCGGTGACATCGCCACGGGTGAACAGGACTTCGGGGATCAAGCGGGCCGTGTCGCCAGTGCTGAGATCGTCAATCACGCGGACCTCATGGCCGGCCTGAGCCAGGCGATTGGATAGGGCTGAGCCGAGAAAGCCTGCTCCGCCGGTGATCAGAAAGCGCATAATTCCATTATAGCACACCTCAGGCCGGGCGGCTATCCACAGAAACAGTTCGGTTAGGGCTGATTCATTCTCATAAATTCACCACCGGACACTTTTTAAGGCGACGATCTTGGACCAGGCCGGCGCGGGCTGGAAGGCCACCGGAATAGGCTCAAATCACAGCGGTCAGTGCGATGAATCACGCTACGTCAGTGCGTGCGCGCAACCAACGCGCCCAAGTAGATCAGCCACAGATACGCCAATTAGCCGCGCCAGCCGGGCGGGGTTAGCTAGATGGCTCTTGTGCAACTGAAAGCTACGCGACTTCTGGTCGGATGAGAATGGATCAGCCCCAGATTGCACCAGGCGCCCGCTTGACAGCCCCATTATCCCCACTTATAATGAAGCCAGAAGGCGTGATGAACGCTGTTGAGGCTGTGTCCCGTGTATCCATTCCCAGTATTCCAGCGGGGCGCGCTATCGCTGCCAGCGCGCAGAGCCGGCCAGGCAGCAACCGAGCCCATCTTCCCACCGCGCGGCTATCCAGCACATCCGCGCTGGCTAAACCTCCGTTGCCTGCGCCATCCTCCCCCCTTTCTTGAACGCCCTCCACAAGCCGGTCGCCCAACGGACTTTTCAGACCACTAAGACACTAAGACGAAAGGCCCTGGGGTTGATTCACAACTTGCTACGCGTCTTCGTGTGCTTGTGGTCAGGAATCGGCCATCATCATCTGGACACTTACCTGGGGTATTAACTCGTTAGTCAAGAAAGGATGTGAATCATGAGCACCAAGAAGACGTTACCCGGGCCGAAGGCGCAGGAATTCGTCGCCCGGGATGCTGCCCATATTTCGCCCTCATACACCCGCTCCTATCCCTTCGTGATGGCTAAAGGACGGGGCTCCGAGGTCTGGGATGTGGATGGCAATCGCTTTATTGACTTCAATGCCGGCGTTGCCGTCGTCTCCACCGGCCACTGTCACCCAGAGGTGGTGGCGGCCATCAAGGCTCAGGCCGACCAGTTCCTGCACATGTCGGGCACCGATTTCTACTACCCGCCGCAGATCGAACTGGCCGAGGTGCTGGACCGCATCGCCCCCTTCGATGAGGACGCCCAGGTCTTCTTTACCAACTCCGGCACCGAGACCATCGAGGCAGCCATCAAGCTGGCACGCTACTACACCGGCCGCAATCGCTTCATCGGCTTCTATGGCGGCTTCCATGGCCGCAGCATGGGCTCACTCGCCTTTACCGCCAGCAAAGCCATCCAGCGCGAGGGCTTCTCGCTGGCGATGCCCGGCGTCAGTCACGTGCCCTTCCCTAATCCTTATCGCCCGGTCCTGGCGATCAAGGATGGCGACGACTATGGTGACGCTGTGGTGGACTACATCGAGCAGGTTCTGTTCGCCACGGCTGTCCCGGCGAGTGACGTGGCCGGCATCCTGGTCGAGCCGGTCTTGGGCGAAGGCGGCTACGTCTGGCCTGCGCCGCATTTCTTCCCCCGCCTGCGGCAGTTGTGCGACAAGTACGATATCTTGCTGATCGTGGACGAGGTCCAGTCGGGGATGGGACGCACCGGCAAGTGGTGGGCCATTGACCATTACGATGTCCAGCCGGACATCGTATGCGCGGCCAAGGGCATTGCCTCCGGTATGCCGCTGGGTGCCATGATCGCCCGCAAGTCGCTGATGATCTGGGGGCCAGGCTCGCACGGCAACACCTTCGGTGGCAATCCCCTCTCATGCGTGGCCGCTTTAGCCACCATCCGATTGATCGAGAACGAGTACATGCAGAACGCCGCCGAGATGGGCGAGCACATCCTGGACGCGCTGGCAGAGATTCGCCCGCGCCACCCCAGCATCGGCGACATTCGCGGCAAGGGATTGATGATCGGCATTGAACTGGTCGAGGACCAGCAGACGAAGACCCCGGCACACGATCTGCGTGACGCAGTAGTCTATAAAGCCTTCGAGAAAGGTCTGCTGCTGCTGGGGGCCGGCACGAGCACCATCCGACTCTCGCCGCCCTTGAGCATCACCCGTGACCTGGTGGATGAAGGCCTGGCGATCTTCGATGCGGCGCTGAGCGAGGCCGAGGAGGAGATGATGCCCCGGGCCAAGGCGGTACCGGCAGGTGCTATAGAAGCCGGTTCATAATGCGCAACTGAACCCATACTGAGGGCTGCAACCTCACGACAAGCACATCGTCAGGGGCCGAGATCAACTCGGCCCCGTTGATTCTGGTGGAGGATAGGATGTCGTCACTCGAAGACCGTGTTCCCACTCCCGGCAGCGCTCGTTTAGTTCTCCCCAGGCCCACCTGAACCTAATGTATATCCGACGCCGGGTACCGTCTCGATGTAGCGCGGGGTGCCCGGGTCCGGCTCGATCTTCAAGCGCAGGCGGCGGACAAGCTGCTTGAGGGCCGAACGGTCACCGCTGTCGCCGTAGCCCCACACATACTCGATGATCATGTCACTGGGCAACACCTGGCCTTGATTGACGAACAGGTAATGCAAGAGACGGAACTCCAAGGGCGTGAGTTTGATGACCTCTCCGCCCGCACGCCGCACCTCCTGGCGGTCCACGTCCAGGGTCAGGTCATCGAAGGTCAGATCGGCCGGTGGCTGTTTTCCGCTGCGGCGGAGCACTGCCCGGATGCGGGCGAGCAGGTTCTTGGGGCTGAACGGCTTGGCAATGTAATCATCGGCCCCCAGGTCCAGCCCCCGCACCATGTCATCTTCCTCATCCCGCACCGTCAGCATAATGACGGGTGTTAGGCCCGCCGCGCGGATCCGGCGTAGGACCTTGTAACCATCCAGGCGGGGAAGATTAACATCCAAGATGACCAGGTCGGGTTGCTGCGCTTCCCAGGCGGCCAGGGCTGCCTCGCCATCGGCCGCCTTGATGACCTCGAAGCCCTCGCGCCGCAGGGTAAAGGCGATTAGCGCCGCCAATTGCATGTCGTCATCTACAACAAGGACGCGCATGGCTCCTCACGTGAAGCGTCAAACGACAAACGTAATTTGCCAGAGTGCGTCACTTCTAACGTTTCGCGTCTGACGTTTCAGGCGCGGCCAACGGCAGGGTAAACCAGAAAACCGTGCCGTGCCCATCGCTCTCCACGCCGACCCGGCCATGATGCCGTTCGACGATCGTCTTCACGATGGACAGGCC
>CADDZL010000006.1 GCA_902812335.1 Chloroflexota bacterium
CGGCTGTATTTGCCGCTGGTACTTAAGTAGGCGTTGCCTCCGGCTGAGCTATTGCGGCATAGGACTTGCACCCCAGATCTAGATGCGCCACACTTCAGGCCCTGCGCGGGCCGGGTGGGGCGCAGGTGAGGGGGTAACGCATGCGCGGCTTGATTTCATTCTCTCGCCGAGGACGGCGTTGGGCTATCCTGGTGCCGCTGGCCCTGCTGTTCGCCCTTGGGGCTCCGCGTGCCCGGCCGGTAGTCCAGGCCGGGCACGGCATGCCGCCGGCCGACGGGTCGCCTGAATTGGTCTACGCCGAGACGGCCAGCGACGGCCTGACGACGCTCTGGGCGGCTCCGGTGGCCAAGCCGCAGGCGCGGCGGGCGCTGTGGACGGTCAGGACCCTGCCGGGCTATGGCATCCGGGCAGCGGTTGCGCCGGATGGGAGCCGCTTCGCCGCCCTGCTGTTGCCGCCGGGAGCATCCAATCACGCCGACCGGTTCTCCGGCGCTGAGCTGTGGCTTGGCGGAGATGGCCTGGCCTCGCGGCGCGTGGCGCACGGCCTGAACCTGTACACACTCTTGTGGTCACCTGACAGCACGACCGTACTCGTCCAGCGCGAGGTCCCGGCCCTTCCCAGCCGCACGCCGACACCTTACTCAACTGACCTGATCGCCATCGCTGCTGATGGCAGCAGCGCGCGCCGTCTCGTGGCGGACAATGCGGCCTACGGCGTGCATCCGGTCGGCTGGTCGGCCGATGGCAAAAGCCTGGTCTATGATCGCATCGATCTCGATGGCATTCATACCCTCTGGTCGGTGGATGTCGCCAGCGGGTTGGCCCGCCCCGCAGCGGTGCTCGGTCGGGGCCCAATCCTGAGCCTGCGTCCATCGCCCGATGGCGGCCGGCTGGCTGTGTTGACGCAGGTGGGAAGCGGCCCGGCTCGATACTCACTGGACGTGGTCTCTGCCACCACTGGTCAGCACATGGTTGTGCGCCAGGGTGCGCGGGGCACCGCAGCCGATGATTATTATGTGCCCATCTGGGCACCCGATGGGGCAACTCTGACCGTAGGCGGCCCGGCCGGTATCGAAACGGTTGATCCAGCCAATGGGGAGGGTCAGACACTGGTCGAGCGCGATGCCTCCGGTGCCCTGTCGCCACTGTCCTGGTCGCCCGATGGCCATTGGCTGGCGCTGGCGCGGCGCAGATCTCAAGGGACGGATATGCTTGTGCTGGGGCCGGAGGGCAACCTGATAAGTGTGGCCGAGGGAGGGCGTGCCATCCTCACCTTCGCCGGTTGGCTGGCACGACCGGTCACCCTGGAAGGGAGTCATCTGCCGGAGAACGCGCCACTGACGTGCCCGGTATCGGCTGCCTGGGGCCGCCAGCCCTATCCGTCGGAGCTAGGGCCGATATTCGACCTGGCCGGGGGCAATCTGCTGGGCGATCTGGGCCCGCCTCTGCCGCTGGTCAACTATGGGCTGCCACCGAACATGACCCAGATCGATCCGTTTGTCCCCTGCGTGCTGCTCAAGGCCATTGGCTATACCGAGGCGGCGTGGCAGCAGTTTAACGCTGGCTATGGGCAGTACGGCTGGACGCTGATCAGTTTCGACTGTGGCTATGGGATTATGCAGATCACGTCATACATGGGTGGGGGTGGCGGCTTTGATCCGGCGCGTGTGGCTGGCGAGCCGGCCTATGACATCGGCACGGGGGCGCTCATCCTGATTGACAAGTGGAACTGGGTGCCCTTCATTGGTGTGAATGACCCCCACATTGCCGAGGAATGGTATTATGCGACCTGGGCCTACAACGGGTGGGGCTATGTCAATAACCCCAACAATCCGATCTACCCACCCGACCGGCCGCCATGGACGGGTGCGCCGGGCCAGAATCGCTCGGATTATCCCTATCAGGAGCTGGTGTGGGGCTATGCAGCTAACCCGCCGGGTTCCGGCTTCTGGTCGGCGGTGGCTCTCACGCTGCCGGACCGCAGCCTGATCACTGATCCCCCGCCGTACTGGATTGCGGAGCCGACGCCCTGGCATACGGGGACGTGTGGGTCAACAGTGTCGCCCTACGACTTGTTCTTTCCTTTGATGCGCCGCGGTTACTAAGGAGCCGATAACAGATAGTGGCCAGTAGTCGGAGAGCTGGAGCCGGCTGGTGACTACTGGCCACTGCTGTCGGTGGGCCAGGAGGGAGTCGAACCCTCACGTCCTTGCGGACACAACATTTTAAGTGTCGCGTGTCTGCCGATTTCACCACTGGCCCACTGCACATTGTAGCAGCGGGCCGGTGGCCTGTCAATGGGGCGAGTGCCGTTTGCAGGGCGATTTCAGGCTTCGCCACTTGGCCCGTTCAACAGTCAGCCCTGTTGCATCCTCATAGTGCTACGAGGTAGGGTTGAGGCGGTGAGTTAGACCGATCACAAGAGGAAAGTAGAGAGTGGCATGGGGGGGGAGGTAGCCATGAGCACGAAAGCAAAGTGGGCAAGAGGGTTCTTGGTCGCAGAGGTCGTCCTGGCTGGGCTCACCCTCAGCTACGCGGTTTTCGTCCTGGACCGCGCGCCATCGGCACTATCCCCGGAACAATATGCCGCCTGGGCGGAGGGGATTTTCGGCATGGATGCGAAGACGTCACCATAGTGGCGTTGCGGGGGTTGGCCCAAATATGGCCCCACTCATGTGAGGTCTATCGCCAGAGGCTGGGCCAGTCAGCTTGGTCCAGCCCCTGGCCACTTCAACTGATTGCAATCTACAGACCGCCAACTTGATACGGCGCTGTGCTGTTTGAGTGGCGACCTCAACCGCTGCTATGGCTCGCTCAGGTAGTAGCCCACTCCCCATTCGGTGCGCAGAAACTGGGGGTTGCGTGGGTCTGTTTCGATCTTCTCGCGCAGGTAACGGACGTAGAGCTTGACGTAATTGACGCGGTCTACATACTGCGGCCCCCACACCTCAAGTAGCAGATAGTGATGGGGCAGGACGCGCCCGGCATGGCGGTGCAGGCAGGAGAGCAGGCGGAACTCAATCGGGGTGAGTTCGACGCTTTTGCCGTGCACCGTCACCGTTTGACGGGTGGGGTCGAGCAACAGGCTGTGACCACGCTGCGAGGTCAGGCGCTGATGATTGGATGGCTGTCCGTTCAGGCTGGCGCGACGGAGCAGGGCCTGCAGGCGCGCCAGCAACTCATCCCAGTTGAAGGGCTTGGTCACAAAATCATCCGCGCCCAGGTTCAGGGCGCGCACCAAATGGCTCTTGGTCGTGCTGGCGGTGAGCGTCATAATCGGCACGTTCGACATTTCGCGCAGGCGCTGGCATACGGTCCAGCCATCCAGGTCGGGCAGGCTCAGATCCAGGATGACGGCATCGGGCTGGATGCGATAGGCCTGTTGTAGTCCCTCTAGGCCGCGCAGGGCAACAGTCGCCTCAAAGTTGGCCCCTTCCAGGCGCATCTTCAGGAGCTGTGCCAGATCGGGGTCGTCATCTATGATGAGGATTCGGCGTTTCATCCCTTTTTCTAACCCTGTTTTTGCTCTTTCCCTACTTTAATCTCTTATGATTATAAACGCCGGGTAAGCGATGGCCTGGCCCATTGTGCCTACGTCCCACCTTACGGAGGCACGGAGCTGCGGCTGAGGGGGCGGCGCAAGCCGCACGAGCCACCTGTCGTTATTATACGACCAGAGGCATCGGAGAACCATCATCCGTTTGCCGTATTCTGAGGTACGCTATTCTACGTAGTTGAACCGAACCGATCTTTAAGCTGAGGCCATCATAGCGCTGCGATGCGTGAGGATATGCACAACTCTAGAGAACGTAGCAGCCGTCCAACCATCCTGGTCATTGATGACGATGACGGACTCACCGGGCCGTTGCGACGTCTGCTTGAGGAAGAGGGTTTCGCGGTAGTCTTAGCCGGCGATGGTGCCGACGGCCTGCGGCTGGCCTATCAACTGTACCCTCATCTTATCCTCCTGGACCTGGTGCGTCCAAAGTTGCGCGGCCTTCAGGTGTTACGCAGGTTGCGCCAAATCTCCAGCGTGCCTGTCATAGTCATTGGCGAACGGGCCGCTCACCAGGCGCTGGTGGAGGGTCTGCACGCTGGCGCGGATGATTTCGTCAGCATCCCCTACGCACCGGCGGAACTTGTGGCGCGGGTGCGGGCGCTACTGCGCCGGGTCTCCAGGCCCTCGTCTTGGGTGTGTAACCCCGATGCCTTGCGTACCGTTGGGCAGATGGTGGTGGATTATGAGACGCGTTCAGTAACGGTGCGTGGCCGGGATATCCCTCTGACACCGACAGAGTTCCGCCTATTGACCTGCCTGCTCTCAAGTGTAGAGGCAACCGTATCATACCAGTCGCTCACCCGCGAAGTGTGGGGCGCGAATGATCCCAGTTACCAGCGCCATCTGCGCCTGTACATCGGCTACCTGCGCCACAAGATTGAGGATGATCCTTCCCATCCGAAGTATATTCTGACCGACCGACGGCGGGGCTATCGTTTGTCTACGCCTCCCCCGTCCTAACCTTTTTTAACCACCCTCGCACTCCAATCTGATTTTGTACTTATATGATGGGAAATCAGATACATGCTGCCGTCCAAGAAGCTGCTGATCGTTGATGGCGATCCTGATACCCTGCACCTGCTGCACTCGTATCTGAGCGCGCGGGGCTATGAGGTGTACACGGCGCAGGGAGGCGAGGAGAGCCTGGTCACCTTCGTCCGCTGCCAGCCGGACCTGGTGATTCTGGATATTGTGCTGCCCGACATGGACGGCTTTGCGGTGTGCCGCTGGCTGCGCGAACGATCGCAGTTACCCATCGTCTTTCTGACGGCCCGTACGGGTGTTTCCGACCTGGTTCGCGGATTGGCGTTAGGTGCGGACCAGTATATCACCAAGCCGTTCGATCTGGATGAGTTGGAGGCCCGGCTGGCGGCATTGCTGCGCCGTGCAACGCACCTGACGGACCCGAGTCGGCCGCGTTCACAGCAGGCCCCAGCCGGCGCAGATTACAACGATGGCCGATTGGTAGTTGATCTGAGCCGACGTTCGGTGACTCTCGACGGCCAGCCCGTCATGCTCACCGCCACCGAGTTCAGGATTCTGGCCTGCCTGGTCAAACGGGCCGGCATCGTTGTGCCCCACGACGAATTGCTGAGTCAGGTATGGGGGCCGGAGTACATCGGCGATGTGGCCTTTCTCAAGACCTATATTCACCATCTCCGGCGTAAGTTGAGAGATCACAGCCGTTCTTGCCCCTACATTCTCAACAAATGGGGAGTGGGCTATCGCCTGCGAGCCCAGACCGAACGATGTGAATCGGATGGTTGATCATGATGGTCATCGCGCCAGCACGTGCGCCAGTTCGATCAAGCGCGGATCGAGCGTCTTCTTGTTCGCCACGACCTCAGTGAGTGGCGTTGTCTGGATCTCACCTTTCAGCAGGCCGATCAGAACACCGGACTTCCCTGCGGCCAGTGCATCCACCGCCGCTGCGCCAAAGCGGGTGCCGAGTATGCGGTCGAAGGCGCCGGGCGCGCCCCCTCGTTGCACGTGTCCCAGCGTTGTTACCCGCAGTTCGAAGCCCAGCCGGTCACGGTGCTTGCGGACGTAGCGCGCTAATTCCTCAGCATTGTAGCGGGCACCTTCGGCTACTACCACCAGGGCATGCGCCTTACCCCGTTCGTAGGCGGCGCGCAGCTCGCTGGTCAGGGCTTCGGGGTCTGTCTCGACTTCAGGGATGACGATAGCCTCTGCCCCGCCAGCGATGCCGGCCATCAATGCCAGGTAGCCGCAGTCACGGCCCATGACCTCGACCAGAAAGGCGCGCTGGTGCGATGAGGCGGTGACTTTGAGCCGGTCTATGGCTTCCAGGGCGATGTTCAGCGCCGTATCGGCCCCGATGGCGATCTCGGATCCGTACAGATCGTTGTCAATCGTCGAAGCCACGCCGACCACGGGGAAGCCCATCTGGGACAGCGCCAGAGCGCCGGTCTGCGACCCATTGCCCCCGATAACAACCAGGCCCTCGACGCCCTGCTGATGCAGCGCCCGGACCGCTTTGAGGCGTCCCTCCTCGGTCTTGAATTCGGGGCTACGGGCACTGCCCAGGACCGTGCCGCCCTGTTGGATGATACCGCCTACGTCCCTGGCCCCCAAAGACTGGAAGTTGCCGGCGATGAGGCCGGCGTAACCATGCCGGACACCGAAGACCTCCCAGCCTTTGTGCAGGCCGGTCCGCACGACTGCCCGGATGGCGGCGTTCATGCCAGGGGCGTCGCCCCCGCTGGTCAAGACGGCGATGCGCTTCATGTGCCCTCCCTACTGCCTTTCTGGCGCTTCATTGTACCACGAAGGCATCCGGAGCGGGGAATGCCGCCGGACGGCGGTCGCCGCTGGCGCAGGTATCGCTGGAACTGGTATGCGATGATAGCCGGCGCGGGATCAGTACAGCACGTTTGCCAGCCGTGAGCGATACTCGCGGGCGAGGGGGTTATCTTGACCAAGCAGATCGAAGATAGCCAGCATGGCTTTGCGCGCCCCGCCATTGCGGTAAGCGCGGTCGCCCCGGATGATATCCAGGTAGTGTTGCAGGGCCTCTTCGTACTGTCCTTTGGCCGCCAGGCGGGTCGCCAGCGCCCAACGAGCATCCAGGTCACCGGGATTGGCGGCCAGCCGTTTGCGGCTGGTCATCTCGTCGGGCAGGCGGCTGGCTTCGATCTGGAATGCCAGCCGGGCGCGCAGACGGGTCACCTGGGGAGCGACACTGGCCTCGGGTGGAAGCTGGTTGAGCAGACGGTCGGCCTCTTCTGCCTGGCCGCGCACTGCCAGCACCTCGGCCAATCCGGTCAGGGCGGCAGTATTGGTTGGCTCTGCCGCCAGCACCTGGCGGTAGAGTGCCTCGGCCTCGGCCAGTGCGCCGGCAGCAACGCGGGCCTGAGCCTGAGCGACCCGGCCGTCGCTGGGGGGAGGTGCAAGGCGGCGCAGGAAGCTGCGCACGTACGGCTCCGGCTGGGCGCCGACGAATTCGGCCACGACCCGGCCATCCCGAAACGCTTTGACGGCGGGGATCCCCTGCACGCCGTAGCGTGCGGCCACATCGGGGTTCTCGTCTACGTTGATCTTCACCAGGCGGAAGCTGCCGTTGGCTTCTTGGGCCAGCCGTTCCAAGATGGGCCCGAGCATGCGGCAGGGGCCGCACCAGGGCGCCCAGAAATCCACCACTACCGGTACCTCACGCGAACGTGCCAAGACTTCCTGCGCGAATGTCGCGCTCGATACATCCAAAACCTTCGATCCAGCTACACTCATCCGGTCTTTCTCCATTCACCTTAGGTTAAGTTAACTCTATTTTCCCCATTGTTGAGGCTGGCGTCAAGCCCCAACGGGAGCCGCTGGGCCCTAACTCTGTCCCTTTCAATGCATTCGTAGTTCAGTGGTCCTGTGGTAAGCTGCTATTGGTGTAGCGAAGCCATAAGTACATGTGCTTGCCTCAGAAGCCGGCGGCCTGGCCGGCGGTGAAATTGGCGCGCAGGCCGATGCCGACCAGGAACAGGCACAGCAGGCCGTAGATGAGCGCCTCGCGGCGCGTCGTCCGGCCGCCGGTGTAGAAATACACGAACGGGATCATGATCACCGACACCACGCCGTACAGGATGTGAACCCAGCGGGCCGGCGCGCCCACTGTGATCCACAGGAAGACGCCAAGGGTGCCCTGTACCAGTGCTAGCGTCTCGCCGATCAGCAAAGCGCCCAGGTAGCCGGGGCTCACCTCGCGTTTGAGCGCGTATAGCCCCAATGCCCAGAGTCCACAGGCGAGCATGAACAGGATCAGGGAGTTGCCCAATCGGGCATGAATCTCGTTAAGCGGCATTCGGACCTATCACCGTCTCACCTCATAGGCTATGCAAACCGTATCGGGCTGAGGGAGTGTCCGGATTATAGTGCGAGTAGGCGAAGTGAGCAATAATCCGATGGTGCCCGATGTCTGCAAGGCATTGGCCACGGCGTGGCGGGCAAGGGCTAAGCCGGTGAATGCCGGGGAGCGCTGGGGATATTGTTGTGCGGCAATTCGGGGTCTGCCACCCCAGTCTGTGGCAGACCCCGAAAGCGAGGCCGAACCTATGTAGATATTTTGTCGGTGCGCGGCGCAGATTAGTCGCTGGCCCCCTCAGTCTGATTGGTCAGGTAGTTCTGCAGTCCCATCTGCTCGATTTGGTCTCGCTGCTTCTCGGCCCAATCCTCATGCCCCTCTTCCATCTTAAGGATGTCGATCAGCAGGTCCACAGTGACCTGATCGTCCACCTCGTGGGCGAGACGGATGGCGTCGTTGTAGGCGCGAATGGCTGCGACCTCTGCCTCCTGGTCGTTGCTGACCATCTCCAACACGGTCTTGCCGATCCGCATGGGATTGAGCTTGGAGACGGCCGGTGTGCCTTCGAGGAAGATAATGCGCTGGATGAGCCACTCGGCATGGTGCATCTCGTCGAAGGCCTGCTTCTCGATGGCTTTATGGAGCTTACTGTAACCCCAGTTGTCGCACATCTCCGAGTGCACCATATACTGGTTGATGGCGGTTAATTCATCCGCCAGAAGTTGGTTCAGAACGTTGATAAGTTTCTCGTTGCCTTTCATGCTGACCTCCTGTGTGTTTAGATTGGTTTGTCAGTCATCTGCCGTTCTGGCAGCGCGGACACAAGCCATAGTATACGACCCGCGCGCCGCGCAGTTGATAGCCGGAATCTTCCATAACGCGGCGCGCGACATCGGCCAATGACACGCCGGCAAGGTCTTCAACGCGATGGCAGCGGATGCAGATCAGGTTGACATGCGGCGAGGAATCGGCATCGTAGTGGACCACGCCATCGCCTGCCGCGCCTAGCTCCTGCACCAACCCGGCCTCTACCAGCGTCCGCAGTGTGTTGTACACGGTCGCCCGGCTGAGCGAAGGGAATCTGGGCCGCAGTTGGGCGTAGAGCGCCTGAGCCGTGGGATGCTCTCGGCTGTGGACCAGGGTGCGACAGATGGCCAGCCGCTGTGGCGTGAGGCGCAGTCCGGCTCGCCGGAGCGCAGCGATCAATTCATCCGTGCGCGTATCGCTGCCGGCGGGGGTGGTGCAAGTAGATTCAGGCGCATCCATAATCTGGATTTATTCCTTGTTTAGAATCAATCTAATTATATAGCGAATCTGTGCCGCTGTCAAGGGGGGAGGGTGCCGATCTCCACAGCCGGTCAGGTTTCGCCTCTCGATTGACAGCGGGGCAAGCCTATGCTAGTCTGACGATGGAGGTTTGCCATGCGCATGTCGCAACTGTTCGGGCGCACACTCAGAGAAGCGCCGGCCGAGGCCGAGCTGGCCAGCCACCGGCTGGCGCTCCGGGCCGGGCTGATCCGGCCGCTGGCGGCGGGGCTGTACACGTTCCTGCCGCTGGGGTGGCGGGCAATACAGAAGATCGCGGCCATCCTGCGTGATGAGATGGATGCGCTGGGAGGGCAGGAGATGCTCATGCCGGTGCTGCAGCCGGCTGACATTTGGGCGGTGACGGGGCGGCTGGCCTCGGTTGGGCCGGCGCTCATGCGCTTGCGCGACCGCAATGGGCGCGAGATGGTGCTGGCGATGACGCACGAGGAGGCGGTCACA
This sequence comes from Chloroflexota bacterium, assembly GCA_902812335.1. Classification (GTDB taxonomy): domain Bacteria; phylum Chloroflexota; class Anaerolineae; order DSLN01; family DSLN01; genus DSLN01. The sequence continues at coordinate 9,636 of CADDZL010000006.1, forward strand.
GCGCATGTCCAGACCGAAATCAAGTCATACCGCGATCTGCCGCGCGTCATTTACCACATCCAAACCAAGCTGCGCGATGAGCCCCGGCCGCGCGGCGGGCTGCTGCGCGTGCGTGAGTTCTTGATGAAGGATGCCTACAGTCTCCATACAGATGCCGCCGATCTCGACGCCTTCTATCCCCGCATGGTCCAGGCCTACCGCAATATCTTCCAGCGCTGCCAGGTACCGGTGGTGGAGATCGAAGCCGATGTGGGCGTGATGGGCGGCACCGGCTCACACGAGTTCGTAGCTGTGCATCCGGCCGGTGAGGATACCATTATCCGCTGTGGAACGTGTGGCTACGCGGCCAACGCTGAGGCGGCAGTATTCGACAAGCTCTCTCCCCCTCCCCTCACAGAGGAGGGGAGTAAGAGGAGAAGTGGACCGACTAAGGTGGCGACGCCGGGGTGTACGACGATCGCGAGCCTAGCGGCCTATGTAGGTGTGCCGACAAGCCAGACGCTCAAGGCGGTGTTCTACAGCGCGAGCAAAGCCGGGCACGATGAGCTTGTCTTCGCCGTCATCCGCGGTGACCTGGAGGTGAACGAGGTCAAGCTGTTGAATGCGCTGGCCGCAGATGCTCTCAGGCCAGCGACCGACGCCGAGATCCGGGCAGCCGGGGCCGAACCGGGCTATGCTTCGCCGGTGGGGTTGCCGGTGCGTCAGGGAGGTGAGCCGGGGGTCCTCGTCGTCGCCGATGAATCAGCGGTCGCGGACATGGATTTCGTTGCCGGCGCGAATGAGGCCGGTTACCATCTGATGGGTGTGCATTATGGGCGCGACTTCAGCGCGACCGTGGTCACTGACATCGCATTGGCGACCGCCGGTCAGCGCTGCGCCCGCTGTGGCGGTACGCTAGCGGCCGAGCGGGGAATTGAGCTGGGTCATTGCTTCAAGCTGGGCACGCGTTACAGCGCGCCGACGGGCACAACCTACCTGGATACGAATGGCCAGGAGCAGCCCGTCGTCATGGGCTCCTATGGCATCGGCCTGGGGCGGCTGTTGGCGGCTATCCTGGAGTTTCACCACGATGAGCGAGGCATCGTCTGGCCGCCGACACTAGCGCCGGCGCAGGTGCACCTGCTGGCAGTGGGGCGGGATGAGGATGTGCGCCGGGCTGCAGAGGAACTGTACGCCGACCTGCGCAGTCGGCGCGTCGAGGTGTTGTACGATGACCGCGACGAGAGCCCGGGCGTCAAGTTCGCCGACGCCGACCTGATCGGCCTGCCCCTGCGCCTGACGGTGAGCCGTCGCAGCCTGGAGGCTGGTGGGGTCGAGGCCAAGTGGCGCTGGGAAGAGGAGAAGCAGGTGGTGGCGATGGCCGTGGCAACTGATATGCGCTATAATGATTACATAATTAGCCGATATCGCGCTAGGCGGAGAGGGTGGAGGACTTGCGAGTGAATGGCGTTCAACCAGGGCGAGGCGCGTACTTGCGGCACTGCTCCGGATCGGTTGAAGTGTCAAGCGCCAGACTGGTTTCCATCGCGTCCTGTCACGCCCTGGTTGGCGCGATGTCGTTTTTCTGTTCCGCGACAACGAGGAAATTGGCCCTCTGATGCTCCGTATATCCGTGTCGCGCTCCCAGCGCCCGCTGGGGTAAGTCCCGTCAGGCTTTCTTTGTCAACCCCACGACCAACTCCTCCCCCTCAAACCGGAAGTTCTCCACCGCCTCGCCGGACGGCTCCAGGATTTCGCTTAGTGATTCCGATAGCGTCTCCACAGCGATGCTTGCAGCGTGGGCGGCGATAGCGGCAGCCAGGCGTGGGCTGGCCCGGTAGGTTGTTATGATACGGTCGGCGATATTGAAGCCCGCCGTCTTGCGCAGGTCCTGGATGCGCCGGATGACCTCGCGCACCAATCCCTCGGCCTCCAGTTCCGGCGTCAGTGCGGTGTCCAGGGCTACGGTCATCTCGCCTTCCCTGGCGATGGCATAGCCGCTACGCGGCTCGGTCTCGATCAGCACCTCGTCGGATGCAAGTTCGACCGCACCGCCTTCCAGATTCAGCCTAAGCGACTGTCCGGCCCGCAACGTGGCGACGTACTGAGAGGCCGTTGCCTGGTCGGCTGCTGCCAGCGCGGCGCGCACTTTGGGCGTGCGCGGTCCCAGCCTGGGGCCGAGCTTCTTCAGATCGGGCAGCAGACGGTAGGCGACCAACTCCGATTCCTGTGAGGCGAACTCTAACGCCTTGACGTTGAGTTCATCGGCGATGATGTCCCCCAGGTGCGTCAGAGCCTGGCGTTGGTCCTCAGTGGCGACGACAATGGCGCGGGCGAGCGGCTGGCGCACCTTTAACCCTGCGGCGGCGCGGGCGGCGTGGCCGGCCGCGACCACCCGCCGCGCCAGAGCCATCTCTTCCAGCCCCGTCACGTCCTCCGCCAACAAGGGGCTAGCTTGTGGCCAGGCACAGTGATGCACGCTCTCCGGCGCATCGGCCAGCACTTCACGCACCAGATTCTGATACATCGCCTCGGTTACGAAGGGTACGAACGGCGCGAGCAGCTTGGATAGTGTCACGAGGATGTGGTAGAGCGTGCTGTAGGCCGCGTTCTTATCGGCATCATGCTCGCTTTTCCAGAAGCGCCGCCGCGAACGCCGCACATACCAGTTGGAGAGATCGTCCAGGAAAACCTCGACCGCCCGCGTGGCGCTATCGGCATCGTAGTCCTCCAGGCACGCGGTCACCTCAGCCACTACCTGGTTCAGCCGGGCCAGTACCCACTGGTCCAGGATATTGCCTCTCCCCTCCCCTGATAAGGGTGGGGAAGAGGGGGAGGTCACTGCCCGCTGTCCACTGTCCGGGGGCTGCCAGCCGTCGAGATTGGCATAGGTCACGAAGAAGCTGTATACGTTCCACAGGGGGATCAAGAAACGGCGGCGGGTTTCGTCGGCCAGGTGATAGCCGAACCACAGGTCTTTCTCCGGCCGGTGGGCGCAGAACATCCAGCGCATCACATCCACGCCGATTTGCTCAGCCCCCTCATGGAAATCAATAGCGTTGCCCCAACTCTTGTGCATAGGGCGTCCGTCCTCGCCCAGAAGGGTGGCATACCCCAGAACTGTCTTGAACGGCGGGCGGTTCTCCAGCACGGTGCTCATCGCCAACATGCTGTAGAACCAGTTGCGGAACTGGCCGGGGAAGCTCTCGGTGATGAAATCGGCCGGGAACCACTTCTCCCAGTAAGAGCGGTCGTCGCGGTAGTGCAGCGTCGAATAGGGCACGATGCCGGCATCCAGCCAGGGGTTGCCCACGTCGGCGATGCGCGACGATAGCCCACCGCACCGGCTACACATGATCTTGACCGCATCAATCCACGGACGATGGGGGGTGTGGCCCTTAAATGTCTCCCAGCCGGCGACGGCCCGCTCTTCCAACTCACGTTCGGAGCCGATAACCTCAAAATGGCCGCAGTTTTCGCACGTCCAGATGGGCAGCGCCAAGCCCCAGTAGCGCTTCTTCGAGATCATCCAGTCGTGCATGTTGCGCAACCAGTCCAGCTCGCGGTCCAGGCCGAACTCGGGTATCCAGCGAATCTGCTCGGTCACGTCCATCATCTGATAGCGCAGGCTGCGGCTCTTCTCCTCCGGTGTCAGCGCCTCGCGGGGCTTATCGTAAACCTGGCCCATCGAGATGAACCACTCGTCCACCAGGCGGAAGACGAGCGGCGTCTGGCAGCGCCAGCAGACCGGATAGCGGTGGGTGTAGTCCTCCAGCCGGTAAAATACCCCCTTGCGCTTGAGATCGGCGACGATAGGCTGGGTCACGTCGGCCACATCCATGCCGCTGAGCCAGCCGAACCCCTCTACGAAGACGCCGTCCTCATCCAGGGGGGCCAGCACCGGCAGGCCATAGCGCTGGCCCAGTTGGAAGTCCTCAGCACCGCAGCCGGGGGCGATATGGACGATCCCCGTGCCCTCTTCTTCACCCACCTCCTCCCATAGCACGACGCGGTGGGCCTGGATAGAGCCGGAGGCTTGCTGAGCCGGCAGATCATCAAAGGGGCCGTCATAGGCCCAGCCTCCCAGGTCGCGGCCGGACAACTCGCCCAGGACCTGGTATGGGCCGATCAGCATATGGGTCGTGCCCTTGGAGAGGTACAGCACCTCATCACCCTGGCGGACCTTGAGATAGGTCAGTTGCGGTCCGACGGCGGCGGCGACGTTGCTGGTCAGTGTCCACGGCGTTGTCGTCCAGACCAGCAGGCTCTGGCCGGGCCGGCCGCGCAAGGGGAAGCGCACCGTCAGCCCGGGGTCCACCTTCTCGACGTAGCCTTCGGTGACGATCTCATGCTGGCTGATGCCGGTGCCGCAGCGTGGGCACCAGGGCATGACGTCGTGGCCCTTGTAGATCCAGCCGCGTTCCCAGCAGCGCTTGAGAAAGCCCCAGATCTGGTAGTTGTTCTCGTTGGAGAAGGTGAAGTACGATCCACCCAACTCGGCTGTGCCCAACCGCCCGATGATCTGCTCGACGGTATCGGTCACCGGGCCGCGTGGCCCCTGGACGGTGATGACCTGGCCGGGGTCTTCGCCCAGCTTGTCGCGCAGCCAGCGCAGCAGGTCAGGGTCGTTCCAGTCCATCCACTGGCCCAGTCGGATGGATTGCTCGGTGATGATGGCCGAGTAAGTCAACACGCGCTGCTTGCACAGTTTGACGAACTCGGCCAGCCCGAAGGTCTCGATGTCGCGCTTGGAACGGAAGCCCAGGTCGCGTTCGACGTTGACCTCGACCCACAGGCCCTGGCAGTCGAAGCCGTTCTGCCAGCGCTGGTCGTAACCCTGCATGGCCTTGAAACGCTGCCACAGGTCCTTGTAGGTGCGGCCCCAGGCATGATGAATGCCGGCCGGATTATTGGCGGTGATTGGCCCGTCGAGGAATGACCAGCGCGGGCTGCCGGCGCGCAGGGCACGCAGTTTCTCAAAGGCGTTGGTCCGCCGCCAGAAATCCAGGATGGCGTGCTCTTGGGCGGCGAAGTCTATGGTGTTGGGGACGTCTTTGAACGGCATGACTCCTCCTTAATTCCTCACCGCAAAGACTGCAGAAGTTCTGGCCTTATCCTCGCCGGTGTTCTCTGCGGTTAAGCCGTACCCTCTAGTTCCACGACGATGCGCTTGTTGATCTTGCCCTTGCTCATGTAATCGGCGATCCGGATTGGGCCGACCTCGCGGGTGTTGGCGACGTGTGTGCCGCCGTCAGCCTGGAGGTCCAGTCCGGCAATCTCCACCGTGCGCACCTCCTGGATCCCCTCCGGTAGCAGGTTGATCTTGGTGCGAATCAGGTCAGGGATCTGGAAGGCCTCGGCGCGTGGCAGAATCTTGACACGAACCGGGCGCGCGGCAGCGACCTCAGCGTTGATCTTCGCCTCGATTTCATGCACAAGCTCCTGGCGCAGGCCCTCGAACTCGAAATCCATCCGGCCGCGCAGTGGCTCCATGTTGCCGCCTGTGACGGATGCGCCATAGTCGCGCCAGATGACGCCGCACAAGATGTGCATCGCCGTGTGGGTACGCATGAGCTGGTAACGCCGTTCCCAATCAATCTGGCCATGTACCGTCGTCCCGGCGGCCGGCGGCTCGCCCTCCACCTCGTGCCACACATCGGGACCGGCTTTGCGCACCCTCGTCACCCGCCAGGTGTAGCTACCAGCGGTGAGGGTGCCCGTGTCGTGGGGCTGACCACCGCCGCCGGGGTAGAAGGCTGTCCGGTTGAGGGTGACGGCGTTGCCCTCTACACCGGTCACGATGGCATCGAACTCCCGCAGATAGCTGTCGGTCTGATACAGGGCTTCGGTCATTGTTTCTCCTCCTACCTCTTCCCCTCCCTTATCAGGGGAGGGATCAGGGCATTCTCCCCAGGGGTTCAGAACGAAAAGACTCTCGCCCCAACAGGGACGAGAGCCAGGACTCCCGCGGTACCACCCTTATTGGCAATGGCCATCGGCTGAGACCGGTGGCTACTGCCCACTCTATCGGGCACGTGTTCATGCCCGCGTCCCGCTAACGGGGGACGAGTCCGGCGTTCTTACTGATCGGCAGCGACTACACCATAAACGGTGTAGCTTCAGTTTGACGTTCAGATTGCGGCTCCGGAAGGATTTTCGGTGGGAGTCACGCGCCTGGCTTCCACCCTCCCAGGCTCGCTATGCGCTACGCCCCACTTACTCGTTTCCATCAGCGCCTTTGACTGTAACGGTAGACGCATGTTACCACAGGCGGGGATCGTTGTCAAGGGACACGGGTCGTTTTATACTAGCGTTCGATGGCTGAGGCAGTGTCTTGCGTTGTGCTGGCAGGCGGCAAGTCGTCGCGTATGGGGACGGACAAGTCGTTCCTTCCCATCCTCGGACGTCCGCTCATCGAGGAGGTGCTGACACGGGTAGAGGGGCTGGGCGTGGAGACGCTGATTGTGACCAACCGTCCCGATGATTACCGTTACCTGGGCCTGTCCCTTTTCACCGATGCTGTTCCCAACCAGGGTGCATTGGGCGGCATCTACACCGCGGTTCAAGCCGCCCGTGCCCCCTTTGTGCTGGTAGTCGCCTGCGATATGCCCTTCCTTAATCGTGATCTGCTGGCGTACCTGGTGAGCTTGCGCTCGGGTTACGACGTGGTCGCGCCGCGCCTGGGAGGTGTGCCCGAGCCGCTGCACGCCGTCTACGCCAGGAGTTGTCTGGAACCGATGCGCCGCAGTATGGAAAGCGGTATGCTCAAGATCATCGCCTTTTACCCTGAGGTCCGGCTGCGCTATGTGGACGAGCCGGAGATTGACCGCTTTGACCCCCAGCACCTGTCCTTTATGAACGTCAATACCCCGCAGGAACTGGCCCACGCGCGGGCACTGGCGACCCGCATGGGAGGCCCTTCCCATTCATCTGCCTGAGAAATAGCTCTCTGATCCTACTGCCTCCCGCCTATTTGTGGCGTATAATGAGAGAGCGATAACCTCTCGAACAGGGTAGCACAACGGGATAGCGCCCGGGGAAGGGACGATCTATGGCTGGCGAACGAGTCCTGGTATTTGATACGCGGCAGGTAAACCGTGACTTCTTTCTGTATCAGGTGCTGCGCCCCGCAGGCTATGTGCCGATCATCGCAGATTCGTGGGACGCTGCCTTGCGCCAGGCATTGGATTCGCCCCCGGACCTGATGATCCTGCCACTGACCGCCGATGGCCAATTGCCGGCCGACCTGATCCGGAAAGTGCTCCAACGCAGCCCTGAGACCGCCGTCCTGGTGATGACACCGCAATGGAGCGAGCAACTGGCTGTCCAGTGCCGCGAACTGGGGACGCAGGTCACCGGTCATCTATCCTTCCCACTCAATGTGGCCGCCAGCATCGCCGCTATCGAGCGTGGGCTATCGAAGGTGCGCATCCAGCGCGAGGTCAGGCGTTTGACCGCTCCGCTGGCGGCGGCCAACCAGGAGACACAGAACCGTGTGCGCGAACTGCAGGTGCTGATCGCGGTCATCCGTTCGGTGACATCGCTGATGGACTTGCAACAGGTGCTGGTGCGGGTAGTCGAGGCAGCCGTGTATCTGACCGGCGCCGAGGAGGGCTCCCTGTTGCTGGTGGATGAGGAGTCGGGCGAACTGTACATGCGGGCGGCCAAGAACTTCGACCAGGAGTTCGCCAAGACCTTCCGTCTGCCGGCTCAGGATAGCCTGGCGGGCCGCTGTGTCCGCTCCGGCGAGCCAGTGATGGTCAGCCAGCGCGGTCGGCAGAAAATCAAGACCGCTTATCTGGTCCAGTCCATCCTGTATGTGCCCATCACCGTGCGCAGCACGACCATTGGTGCGCTGGGCGTGGACAATCGCATCTCGACGAGAGCCTTCACGCCCTGGCACACGCGTGTCCTCCAGGCGCTGGCCGACTCAGCCGCCGTCTCTATTGAGAATGCCAAGCTGTATGAGGCGCTACAGGCCAAGGTACGCACGCTGGAGGTAGCCTACGCTCGTGCCGTCGAGGCCGACAAGACTAAGACGATGGCGCTGGAAGGCACTGTCAGCGCCTTGTACGCCCGGCTAGATGCGCTGCGCACGGTGCTCACGACGGCAGGCGGCGATAGCGGGCGTGGCCAGGCGATGCGTGAAGTCCGCAGTGAGATTGATGGCCTGGCCGATATACTCAAAGGGCTGCTGCCGGTCCCGGCGCACACTGGTCGAACCGACCCGCTTAAGACGCCATAGCCACGCCGAATACGACCTGGCGTCGGTCCTCGGCCAGGCGGTAACGCCTACAGATCAGCGCTTGGGCGCGCAGGGCGGCCAGCGGGTCAGCGGCGTCTTCGATGGTCATGAAATTATGGTAACCCGGCTACAGCGGTGCAACCATCAGATCAGGCCTGCTCGAACAGGCGCGTGATCTCGTCGCGTTCGAAGGATGGCAAAGGCCGCCGTTCCGATCCCTGCCGCAGCCACAGTCCGTCCCCGGCCGGCAAGACACGACCGATGACACTGGCAGCGATGCCGGCAGCTTGCAAAGCGGCGGTGATGGCGGCGGCGTCTTCCGCGGCGACGGCCAATAGTAGTGCGCCCGACGCGATGGCACCGGCCGGGTCGAGCCCGAAGTGGGCACACAGCGCCGCTGTCTCCGGCAGGATCGGCACTACTTCGGCGTCCACCTCCAGCCCTACCTCCGATGCCTGTGCCAGTTCCTGCAATCCGGTTGCCAATCCCCCTTCAGTCGGGTCATGCATGGCATGCACCCGCCCTGCGCCCAGCGCCACCTGGGCGTCACGCATGACACTGATCCCCGGTTGGTACAGGAAGTTGCGGCAGCGTTCCAGGAACTCCGGTGGGAGCAGGCCGGCGAGCGCCTCGGCCCGCTCGCGGGCGATGATGGCTGTCGCTTCGATGGCGATGCCTTTGGTCAGGATGAGCGCATCGCCGACGCGTGCTCCGCCAGCCGTCACAAGTTGCGCCGGGGCGACCTCGCCCAACATGGTGCCGACGACGATGGGCCGGTCCAGGCCGTAAGTGATCTCGGTATGACCGCCGACCAGGCTGATGTCGAGTGCACGGCAGGCCGCGCCGATCTGGGTGAAGATAGCTTCAGCCAGTGCCACCTCGGTGCGGCCTTCGGGCAGGAGCAGTGTCGCCAGAAACCAGCGTGGCGTGGCTCCGGTGCAGGCAATGTCATTGGCATTGATCTGGACGGCGTACCAGCCGATGGCGTCGCTGGCGAAGGTGATCGGGTCTGTCTTGGCGACCAGATAACGGTCGCCCAGGTCAAGGACCGCGGCGTCCTGACCCACGCCCGGGCCAACAATGACGCGGGGATCGCTCGGCGACACCGCCTCAAGCAAACGGGCGAGCAGTGGAGCGGGCAGTTTGCCCAAAGGTAACAAACCCATCGGTCGGAAAAGACAAAGGGCCGCCCTTGGGGGCGACCCTTTGCTCGCGCCGTAGCATCAATCCATGACTGGAGGTGATGCTACGGCGCGGCGCGAACTGTGATTACACATGGTGGCACCACCTCCTATGGATAAAGATGGCAGATTGAAAGAAGATGCTCGTGCGGCCGGGCCGCACCTTCATGGCCCTATTATCGCAAAAACAGGCCAGCCTGTCAACTCACCAAAGGTCCTGGCCAGGACAGCCAGAGCCGGTTGTCCCTACGCGGCCCGGCAGGGACCTCTGGCTCTGACTGCCCAGCCAGCCCTGGCTGCGTTGGCACCTACTTCTTCATAGACACAAATTTGTTCATGGGCGCGCCGCACACGGAGCATGTGCCCTTTAGCATGCGCCGTCCGTTCTTGGTCGTCACTTCCTTCGGGTCCTTCATCACGCGCATCGTCTTTTCCTTGACACAGAAGGCTTCGACCTGATCCATGGTGGGCCTCCTTCCCACATATGTTGGGGCGGCCCGTCCGCTAGGGCCGCTTGGGTTGCCTCATCCCGCTGCGGCGACCGCTCGCAACAGGACACAATGTGCCCATGACGTCGGGCACTGCTGTCCGGCAGAGGCTAACGGCGACGAACGATGCCAGGCCTATTCCAGCGATGGAGGGTGCCTCAGACAGGGCCGGAAGCGCAGTGAGGCCGGCGACGCGAGCCATAAAGCCATTATACCACAAGCCTACCCCCTAAGACCAATTGCCTTTGCCCGGCTTAGCGGGTGTGGTAAAATGGTCAGTATGATGGAGAAGTTAACTGTCGTTGGCGGTGGGTTGGCTGGGGTCGAGGCGGCCTGGCAGGCCGCCGAACGGGGCGTCGAAGTGGACCTGTACGAGATGCGCCCGCTGCGCACGACGCCAGCACACCTCACCGACCGACTGGCCGAACTGGTGTGTTCCAATTCACTGGGCTCTGACTTGCCCGACCGGGCAGCGGGGTTACTTAAGGCTGAGTTGCGCCGGCTGGGATCGCTCATCCTGACCTGCGCCGATGCCGCGCGCGTCCCGGCGGGTGGGGCGCTGGCCGTAGACCGTGAAGAGTTCGCGGCCCAGGTGACGCGGGCGATAGACAGCCATCCCCGCATCCGCCTGGTCCGGCAGGAGGTCATGGAAGTCCCTGCTGGGCCGGTCATCATCGCCAGCGGCCCGCTGACATCGCCCGCGCTGGCTGCAGCCATCGCCCGGCTGACCGGCGCAGACTATCTGTACTTCTATGATGCCATGGCGCCCATCGTCTATCTGGATAGCGTCAACCTGGATGTCGCCTTTCGCGCTTCGCGCTACGATCGCGGCAGCGAGGACGCAGGAGACTATCTCAACTGCCCGCTCTCCCGCGCCGAGTACGAACGCTTCGTAGACGAACTGCTGGCTGCCGAACGCATCGAGCTACGCGACTTCGAACGTGATATCGCCGATGGCCGGGTAGGGGCAGCGGCCTGTGGGCTGGAGCCAGACCGCTTCTTCGAGGGATGCCTGCCGATTGAGGTTCTGGCGGCGCGTGGGCGCCAGGCGCTGGCCTTTGGCCCGATGCGACCTGTCGGTCTGATCGATCCGCGTAGCGGCCGCCGCCCCTATGCGGTGGTACAGCTTCGCCGCGACAACCTGGCCGGGACGCTATATAACCTGGTCGGCTTCCAGACCAACCTGAAGTGGCCGGAGCAGAAGCGCGTCTTCCGTTTGATCCCGGGGCTGGAGGAGGCGGAGTTTGCTCGCTATGGGCAGATGCACCGCAATACCTTCCTCAATGCGCCCATGCTGCTCCGGCCGACCCTGCAGTTCCGAGGGCGCGCTGACCTGTTCTTCGCGGGGCAGATCACCGGCGTGGAGGGTTACGTTGGCAACGCCGGCACGGGCCTGGTGGCGGGGGTGAACGCGGCGCGGCTGATACGGGGAGAAGCGCCGCTCGTCTTCCCCATCGAGACCATGTTGGGTGCGCTGTGCCATTACGTCACGCATGCCGATCCCGCCAGCTTCCAGCCGATGAAGGCCAACTTCGGGCTGCTGCCACCGTTGGCAAATCCGCCACACGGAAAGCGCGAACGCTACGCTGCCTACAGCCGGCGGGCGCTAACAGTGCTGGATCGGTGGATGGCAGAGGTGGGGATGGAACTTGTGAGCGTGCGGGCCTTCGCATAGCCATTATGCCTCGTCTAGCCCGGCCTGTGGTCCCCCGGCGGCACATAACCCAGAATCTGCGTCACCGGCTTGCACTGCTCCTGGCGACCCTGCTCCTGATCGCATGTGGGCCGGCCAACCCATCCCCTGCGCTCTCCCCTGTCAGGGGAGGGGAGATAAGGGAGAGGACGGCCGGCGCGCCGACGCCCGTGCCCACACCATCGCCCGGCCCGTTCAGCGGTGAGCGGGCTTACGCCGATGTACTTAAGCAGATGGCGTTTGGGGCCAGGCCCACCGGCTCGCCCGCGCTGCGACAGACCGGTGACTATATCAAGTCTGAACTGGAGAAAAGCGGTTGGACTGTTGAAGAACAAGAGTTTACCTATAAGGGGACACTGGTGCGCAATCTGATCGGGCGCAAAGGCGAGGGGCCGGTGGCACTGTTGGGCGCCCATTACGACACGCGCCGCCGTGCTGACCGTGACCGGGCTGACCCGACCGCGCCGGTGCCTGGTGCTAACGACGGTGCCAGTGGTGCTGCCGTCTTGCTCGAGCTCGCCCGCACCCTGGATATGTCACGCATTCCCTATCAGGTGTGGTTGGCCTTCTTCGACGCCGAGGACGACGGTGACCTCGATGGCTGGGAGTGGACGGTCGGCTCGGCTTATCTGGCCGAGCATCTTACCGTCCAACCGCGCTTCGTCATCGTCGTGGATATGATCGGCGATACCGACCAGCAGATTTTTCTGGAGCGCAATTCGACGCCGGCGGTTCGCGATCGTATCTGGGCGGTTGCCGCCGATCTGGGCTACGGTACGGCTTTCATTAACCAGCCGCGCTACGCCATGCTCGATGATCATACTCCTTTCTTGCGGCGCGGCCTTCCAGCCGTGGACATCATTGACTTCGACTACCCTTACTGGCACACCACGGCCGATACGGCCGACAAGGTGAGCCCAACCAGTCTGGAGCGGGTCGGGCGCACGCTGCAAGCCTTTCTAGAACGAGTGCCTCCTTCAACTCTGCCATAGGGCATGTACATAGCTGCAAGTCAGTGGTATTATCCTGCCAGGTGTCCAGGTGACCGGCTAGGCCGGGGCAAGCCTGAGACACCTGGAAGGATAGTGAAAGGAGAGAGTGGACTATAGCACGCATCATTGAGACAACTGAGGCCCGCCCGGCGCGCACCTTCCTGGTCGGCATTGAGGTCAAAGGAGATGAGGGCCTGCTTTCGGTCGAGGATTCGCTGGCCGAGCTGGCCCAACTGGCCCGCACCGCGGGACTGGATGTGATTGGGCAGACCTACCAGCGCGTTCAGGAGATCGATCCGGCCACGTTCATCGGCTCAGGCAAGGTCGAAGAGATTGCCTCGATGGTTGAGGACCTGCGCGCCGACCTGGTCATTTTCGACGACGAACTCTCACCGCGCCACCAGCGCGAGTTGGAGAAGGCCTTCGGCGATGACGTCCAGGTGCTCGACCGGACCGCACTCATTCTGGACATTTTCGCTCAGCACGCCCACACGCGCGAGGGTGCGCTCCAGGTGGAGTTGGCCCAGTACGAGTATCGCCTGCCGCGGCTGACGCGCCGCTGGACCCACCTGGCGCGTCAGGCTGGCGGCGGCTCAGCGCGTGGCGGCTCGGCTGGCGTGGGTCTGCGCGGGCCCGGCGAGACGCAGCTTGAGGTAGACCGGCGCGAGATCAGCAAGCGCATCACCCATCTCAAACGCGAGATCGAGGAGGTGCGGGCCCACCGCCAACGCTACCGGGCCAAACGGCGGCGGGCGGCATTGCCTGTCGTTGCCATCGTTGGTTACACCAACGCCGGCAAGTCCACACTGCTCAATGCGCTCGCGGGAGCCCATGTCTATACCGCCGACCAGCTCTTCGCGACGCTCGACCCCACAACGCGGCGGGTGCGCCTGCCTGCCGGGCGCATGGCGCTATTCACCGACACGGTCGGCTTCATCCAGAAGCTGCCTACGGCGCTGGTCGCAGCCTTTCGGGCCACGCTCGAGGAGATCGGCGAGGCTGACCTGCTGCTGCACGTATTGGACGTGACCCACTCGAACGCCATCGAGCAAGGTCGGGCGGTGGAGGAGACGCTGGCTGAACTGGGCGCTGCCGACAAGCCGGTGGTCACGGCGCTGAACAAGATCGATGCCCTGAAGGAGAGGCCAGCACCAACCGGGCTGAAGCCCGGTACTGGGGGGCCGGGTGTTGGAGAACCACTGCTGGAGATGCTGATGGCCCGCTTCCCCAACGCCGTGCCTATCTCTGCCGAGAAGCGCACCAACCTGGCTGCCCTGCTGGCCCGCATCGAGTACGTTTTGTTTGAGAGTCTGGTGCCGGTCGAGGTGCGCCTGCCTTATACGCAGGCTCAGTTGCTCTCGCTTCTATATGAGCACGGCGTTGTCGAGCGCGAGGAGCATGGGCGCGACGAGGTGCTTGTCGTCGGGCGGGTGCCGGTGCGCTTTCTGGAGCCGCTCAGGCCCTACCTGGTATCGGTTCAACCGCAACAGATTGCCGATGGGGCGGGAGGCAACAGGCGCGATGCTTGAGCATCGTTCTGAAAGAGCGAAGCCCCTGTGGGGCTGAGGAAGACCTCTCTCCCTCACGGGATGGCCTCAAGCCACGCGCCGTGCAACTGCCGGCAGTCAGCCCGGAGCTTCAGTTCCGGGCCGTGCTCCTCAATTGTTTTGCAGGAACCGCCCGGGTTGCATATAATAGGTCAATTCGTGAAAGTTTCCACTGAGCATGAGGGGGAGCTGTCTATGAGCATCAGCACACTCGCCAAGTCCATCGCCGAATCGCCGACCTTGAAGCTCAATGAAGAAGCTGCTCTTTTGAGAGAGCGGGGCGAAGCCGTTATCCATCTGGGCATCGGTGAGCCCAAGAACAAAGCCCCGATCACCGCCCTCCTCAGCGCCGCGGCGAAGCTCAATACCGGGGACATCAAATATGCGCCCACGGACGGCCTTCCTTCGCTGAAAAAAGCCATCATCCGCTACACCGAGGAGAATTACGACAGGTTGGTGGGGCCTGAGAATGTGATCGTCTCGGCGGGTGCCAAACAGTCCATCTTCAACGTGCTATATACGCTGCTCAACCCGCAAGAGGAGGTCATCCTGCTCGCGCCTTACTGGGTCAGTTACCCTGAGATGGTCAAGATGGTCTACGGTGTTCCGGTGATTGTCACTCCCGAAGACGGCAGCTTTCATCCCCGGCTGAGAGATATTGAAAGAGCGGTCAGTTCATCTACTAAAGCCATCATCGTCAATAGCCCCAACAATCCGTCGGGGGTTGTGTTCTCAGAGGAATTCATCGCCGAGATCGTTGACTTCTGTGAGCACAAGGACATCTATCTCATCATGGATGACATCTACCACAAGCTTGTCTTTGATGGCCGGAAAGCGCCCTCGGCTTATAAGTTCACCAACAAGGACATTGAATCCACCCGGGTTATCGTCATTAACGGCATATCGAAGATGTATGGGATGACCGGCTTCCGCGTTGGTTGGGCCATTGCTCCCAGCAAACTGGTGGAAGTCATGACGAATGTGCAGGGACAAATGACTTCCTGCGTATCGCCCTTCTTGCAGGCCGCTGCCGAGGGGGCGTTGAATGGGCTTCAGAGCATTGTTGAGAGCCTGCGGCTGACCATGGAGAACAACCGCAACGTCATCATGCAAGAGCTGGGCTCCTTCAGCGGCATCCGGGTGACCAGGCCGGAAGGCACATTCTACTGCCTGCCGGACTTCCGGGCCTACAGCAACGACTCGGTGGCGCTATCCAGTTTCCTTTTGAAAAAGGCTCTGGTAGTCACGGTCCCCGGCAGAGAGTTTGGCATGGAAGGGCACCTCAGGTTGAGCTACGCCGGGACGGTCAAGGACTTGACCGAAGGCATCGCGCGCATGAAATGGGCGCTTGACCCCAATTCGCCCAATGAGATTTACATCGGCGACAAAAAACTTGTCAGGGACTGGCTATGAACAACATCTTGGACATCAAAACACCGGCTCAACCCCAGGCCACAGCTCTCAAGAGCGACTACGGTCTCGACAATCTTGGATTGACGAACCTGGGCCAGGTGTATTGGAACCTGCCCACGGAGGCCCTCTATGAGGAGATCGTCTTCCGCAATGAGGGCAAGATCACCCACCTTGGCCCGGTTGTCGTGAATACCGGCAAGCATACCGGTCGGTCGGCGAGCGACAAGTTTATCGTCAGAGAGCCGACGACCGAAGGGCATGTGTGGTGGGGCCAGTACAACCGTCCCTTCGCTGCGGACAAGTTCAATGAGTTGTTCAATCGGGTGCAGGGCTTCCTCCAGGGCAGGGACGTCTTTGTTCAGGACTGCTATATCGGGGCCGATCCGGAATACCGCATGCCGGTCCGGATCATCACCGAACATGCCTGGCATAGCCTGTTTGCGCGCAACATGTTCATCCTGCCGCAGACGAACGAAGCATATCGGCGGCACATCCCTGAGTTCACCGTCATCGCTGTGCCGTCGTTCAAAGGGATGCCGCAGATTGATGCGACGGCGACGAACACGTTCATCGTGCTCAACTTTGAACAGCGGCTATGTATCATTGGGAACACCGCCTATGCCGGTGAGATCAAGAAGTCGGTGTTCACCATCATGAACTACCTGCTGCCGTTGCAGGGGGTGATGCCCATGCACTGCTCGGCGAACGTGGGCAAGGACGGCGATGTGGCGCTCTTCTTCGGGCTGTCCGGCACCGGCAAAACGACGCTGTCGGCCGACCCGCGGCGGGGGTTGATCGGGGATGACGAGCATGGCTGGAGCGACAACGGCGTGTTCAACTTCGAGGGCGGCTGCTACGCCAAAGTCATCAACCTGTCATCCACCGCCGAGCCGCAGATCTACGCCTGCACGCGCAAGTTCGGTACGATCCTCGAGAACGTGATCTATGATCCGGTGACGCGCCTGATTGATCTGGACGACGACTCCCGCACCGAGAACACCCGCGCCTCGTATCCTCTGGAATATATCGAGAATGCCATCTCCGAGAAGCGGGCCGGCCACCCGAAGCATATTGTTCTGCTGACCTGCGATGCCTCGGGGGTGCTGCCCCCGATCGCCAGGCTGACGCCCGATCAGGCCCTTTACCAGTTTATCTCGGGCTATACCTCGAAAATCGCCGGGACGGAGGCCGGGCTCGGTCAGGAACCGGAGATCACCTTCAGCACCTGTTTCGGCGCGCCCTTCATGGTGCATCACCCGTCCGTTTATGCTGACCTGCTCAAGCGCAAGGTGCTGCGCTACGGTGCGAACTGCTGGCTGGTCAACACCGGTTGGATCGGCGGGCCGTATGGGGTGGGCAAGCGCATCAGCATCGGCTACACGCGCGCCCTGCTCAACGCCGCGCTGAGCGGAGAGCTGCTGGGGGTCGAATACTCACCCGATCCAATCTTCGGCTTCCAGGTTCCGCGCAGTTGCCCTGAGGTTCCGTCGGAGGTGCTCAACCCGGCAGCGTCCTGGCCCAGCCAGGAGGTGTACATGCAGAAGTACCGGCAACTGGCGGCCCGCTTCGTGGACAACTTCAAGAAGTTCGAAGACGCCTGCCCGCCGGAGATCGCGCGAGCCGGGCCCAGGATTCAGTGAAGTAAGTCGGAGAGCGAGAGCCCTCCGGCTGTTGTGTGCTTTGGGGCAACGATCTGTCTTGGTTGCTAATGGTGAGGAGATTATCAGCGAAACCCATCTTCTTCCTCAAGTACCGGAGATGTCGGAATGGTGCGGCTCGTTGTGAGGGAGCGTAGCCGGGGCCGAGGATTCGACAAAAAATCCAGTAGAGGTATTGACAGAAGTCATTCTTTGTGGTATAATATTGTTGAATAGTTCACAAGCGAGAATCCCTCGAATACTGGATACTCGGGCTAAATGAGGCCGGTGGAGGCATCTGGGGAGCCTACCGAAATGAGTGGGATCGATCCGGCAATAGCAAGTGGGCCCAGATAGAGGCTATCCGCTCTGGTAGAAGGTCTATGGCCAGGCAGGTGTTTTGATTTGCCTGGCTATTTGTTTCCCTGCTCCCCACTTGCCCCCTACTGTAGACGGCAGGCAGCACCCTATGATTGGAGAGGATAAGAAAAGATGAAACGCTGGTCGAGCCTTGTGAGGGGCCTGCTTAGTCTTGTGATAGCAATAGTGTTACTTAGCGCGTGCGCCCAGCGGGAAGTTGAGTTACCGTTTGAGACCATCGAAATGAGTAAATTGCCACACGCAGGAGGAGAGCGGTACGTGGTAGAACAGCCTAAACTCGTCATCGTCGCCACTTCAGATGAGGTCTCTTCACTTAGCCCAAGTTTGTCTCCTGAGACTGGACCCGAACTCAGTAATACCGACTACAGTAGCCATTTTGTTATCGCCGTTTTCCAGGGGTTAAAGCGAGTCTATGACTACGAGGCTCGCATCGAGCGCATTACGTACGTGGACGATACTGTGAAAGTATATACTCAGTTTGTAGAGCCCACTGAGGGACAGCCGCAGCACCTCATTGAATCCTCACCGTATCACATAGTGAGGGTGAGAAAACCCCGGGAGCTTACCGGTAAGCAATTGCGATTTATGTTGGTTGCTAATGGCCAGGAGGTTCTTAGCGAGAACCACCCAGTTCCCTGAGAGGTTCACCCCTATGAGGATCAGTCCTCTGATGAAAGGAGGAAGCCATGAGAAGATCAGTTCAGTTCTTCATTATGATCTTCCTGTCGATGGTTGCTGCCGTTCTGGCCGCGCGATTGGAGCCGTCAGGGGCGCAGGAGGCCTGGAGTGCATATCCGCCACCTCCAAGTCTGACCCCGTCCTCATCGCCGAGGTTAGAGCAGATTGCCCTCAAGTACGTGGCTGCTCTGGAAGCAACACCTGTAACCGAATTGGTTATAGCTAACCAGCACAATCGCCGTTACGTGCTCACGGGCCGCAATCTGCAGGCGATGACGGTATTAAGCCATCGCACAGGACGCTCCTATCATGTGCTGGTAGACCCGACGGATGCCCGCCGGAGATCGTGAAGGCCGGGCCGAGAATGTGATGCTGTGGGTAGACTGGCATAGTTGCTTGAGCAAGCCGGGGGACACCATCCCCCGGCTCTGGCTTGACGGTTAGGGTAGCAGGAGAAGCGTGAGCGTCTCCGCCAACCACGTCTCATATCGCTCTCCAGGCCAGCCACGGTCCACCGTCAGCAAGCGGTAGACCTCCGCGCTTGAGAGCGCCCACACGGTCTCGGCTGCATCGGATAGGCTCAGCCCTTCCCGGAGCGGGCCGTTGGTGGCCAGCCACTGAACAAACTGCGTCATCCCCCGCAGACGTTCCTCGAGGATGTGTTGAAGATACTCGGCGATGTCCGGCTCCGTTTTCGCGGCTGCGCGCATGAGGTCGAAAATGGGACTCACGCGTTCCATGATCTCGCGTATGTCATGCGCAAACATCTGGACTTGACGACGCTGGTCGCGCTCTCGCCGCACCGCCTGGGGTCCGGGCCGTTCCAGCAGCGGCACAGGCTTCTCGTCCCCAACCACGGAAACGTCGAGCAGGCGAGAGAGGATGGCCCGCTTGCTGCCAAAGGCCGCGTAGATGGTTTCCACGGCGACTCCCGCGTCGCGCGCAATCGTCTCCATCGTAGTGCCCACGTAGCCACGTTCGGCGAACAGCCGGCGCGCTGCTTCCACGATCTGGCGGCGCGTCTCGGCGGCCTGCGCCTGGCGGCGCGCGGAGTGGTAACGACGTTTTGATTTGGTAATTTCGGACATATCCACTTGACTTTCTCTGAGATCAGATGTAATATAACTGTATTCGATACAGGTATACTATATCTAATATAAAGATAGTGATATAATTATAGTATAACTGGATCGGATCAGGAAATCAACTCTAAGCAACCTACACTGGTTGCGAGAAAGGAAGGAGACATCGTGTCAGAAGAACAGATGAAAGAGGTCTTCCGCCGTGTGATTGAGGAAGGCTTCAGCAAGGGTGACCTGGACGCACTGGACCAGTGCTTTCCGCCCACGTTTGAAGAGCATCAATTCGGATTGCCCCCAACATTGGAGGGCCTCAAGCGCTCGATCCGAGAGCTTCGTGCCGCTTTCCCGGACTTGAACCTCACGATTGAGGATGTCGTTATGGACGGGGACAAACTCTGGGCGCGCATGACCGCGCGTGGCACCCATCAGGGTCCGTTGATGGGGCGACCGCCCACCGGTAAGTCGTTCACGATCACCGTGATTGATGTTTGCCGCTTCGAAGAGGGGAAGATTGTCGAGCACTGGGGCGCGCCCGACCGCTTTGCTCAGATGCACCAACTTGGTCTTTTGCCCCAGGCGCGGCAGGCAGCCGCATAACGGGAGTGCAATGGACGCCATTATGCTCAACGCGCAGGAGGGCGACTCCCTTTGGACAATGGGCATGCTCTTCACCATCAAGGCTCACGCCGAGGATACGGGTGGCGAGTTTGCTGCGATGGAAGTGCATATGCCGTCCGGAGCTGCACCTCCGCTCCACATCCACCACAACGAGACCGAGATCAACTACCTCATCGAGGGCGAATTGCGGTACCGGTGTGGCGAGACGGTTCGCGACTGCGGCGCCGGATCGTTTATCTACCTGCCCAAAGGCGTCCCGCACGCGTTCAAGGCTGGGCCAAACGGGGCACGGATGCTCGCCCTCGTACTCCCCGGTGGCCTCGAGCGACTGTACGCGCTGGTGGGAGAGCCCGCCCAGACGCTTGAGTTGCCCACGAGTCCTCCCGAAGTGGCCGCATGGCTCGAGCACGCGAAATCCTTCGGGCTCGAGTTCATCGGTCCGCCTCTGGATTGAGGCTCCCGCTGAAGCACCGTCTTGGTCTCCTACCTCAGGCGCGGCGGGCGGCTGCATAACTGAATCTCGTGACGCGGATGGGGCGAGGGAGTACGCGGTATGCGTATTCCACCGTCCCATCCTACGCTCTCCATAGCCTCTTCGGCTATAATTGGCCTGTGGCTGACTGGCACTCTATTGTAGCGGCGATCGCCGCCGACAACCGCTCTGGCGCGACGGCCATCGCCGCACGGGCTGCTGAGGCGATCGCGGCTCTGGCTCAGCGCACAGACCTCGCGCCTGACGCCTGGCGGGCCCAGTTGAATGAACTGGCCCGCGCCCTGATCGCCGCGCAGCCCTCGATGGCGCCGCTGTTCAACCTGGCGAACGGCGTTCTGTGGGCGGTGGAGGGGGCCGGGCCGGATAAGTCGCGCGAGGTCGCAGGCCGTACCGCGGAGGAGCGGGCCCAGGCGATGCGGGCCAGCCCCAAGGGAATCGCTGACCACGCGGTTCAAATGATCCCTGCCGGCGGCGTCGTCCTCACCCACTCAGCCAGCGCGGCGGTCTATACGACGCTGTATCTGGTCCACCAGCGCGGGCGAACAGCAACAGTCATCTGCACCGAATCGCGACCACAGTTGGAGGGGCAGATGCTGGCGCGTGACCTGGCCGCCATCGGCCTTCCCGTCAGGCTGATCGTGGACGCTGCCGTCTACGAGGCGGTCTCTCAGGCGGATGTGGTGCTGCTAGGCGCGGATGCGCTGGCACCGGCCGGTGTGGTCAACAAGATCGGCAGCGCCGGGTTGGCGGCGATAGCTCAAGCCAAAGGCAAGCCGGTGATTGTCCTGGCCGGGCGCGACAAGGTCTGGCCGGCAGAGCTCTCGGACAAGCCCCCTATTATAGATCGTGATCCGGCTGAGGTCTGGCCGGATGCGTCGCCGGGCGTGACGGTCATCAACCGCTATTTCGATCTCACGCCCTGGTCGGCTGTGACCCGTGTTGTGACTGAGGACAGCGCGCTGACGCCGGAGGAGGTCAAGGCGCTGGCAGCGCGGATCAGGGTACATCCGAGCCTGCGGCGGGCCTGAAGCAACGGTCTTCCCGTCCGGAAGGACTTGAATAATGAGTTAGACTAGATGCGCGCCCTGGGGTCGAGGGCATCGCGTAGGCCGTCGCCGAGGAAGTTGATGCACAAGACGGTCAGGAGGATGAACAGGCCGGGGAAGACCCACAGCCAGGGCGCAGTTTGCAGGTAGGGCTGGGCCTTGTCCAGCATGTTGCCCCAACTGGCTGTGGGTGGCTGCACACCCAGGCCGAGGTAGCTGGCGTAAGCCTCAAGCAGGATGGCGTTGGCCAGGCCCAGCGTCGCCGCCACGATGATAGGCGCGACGGTGTTGGGCAGAATGTGGGAGAGGAAGATGCGGGTGTGGCTGGCGCCCAGCGCCAGCGACGCCTGGATGTAGTCCTGCTCCTTGAGCGAGAGCACCGTGGCACGCACAATGCGGGCCTCTGCCATCCAGTTGGTCACGCCGATGACGGCGATCACCAGCAGCACACTGCCGCTAACCTCGCGGCCCGGCAGGTGGAGCGGCGCGATCTTGGGCGCAAACATCTTGCCGACCAGGATCAGCAGGAACAGGTTGGGAATACAGAGCATGGCTTCGGTGAAGCGCATGAGCAGGCTGTCCACCCAGCCGCCCAGGTAGCCGGCCAACCCGCCGATCATCACCCCCAGGAACATCGCGATGACTACGGCCAGCGTGCCGACGGCCAGTGAGATTTGCCCGCCGTAGACAATACGGGCCAACTGGTCTCGGCCGACGCCGTCGGTGCCGAAGAGGTGCTGGAACGAGGGCGCTGCCCGGATGTTGGCCGGATCGGTCTGGTTGGCGGCGTTCTCCGAGAGCCAGACCGTGCCTAAGGTGATAAAGAGCAGGATGCCGGCGAGCACCAGGGCAGCCGCGAGCGCCATGCGGTGGCGGCGGAAGCGGCGCCAGACGAGCTGGCGCGGGCTGAGCGGCGCGGCCAGCCCCTCACGGGCGAGCACATCATCCAGCCGGGTGGGGGTCAGCGGGGCAGCCCTCACCCGGCCTAAGCCAGAAGGAGGTTCGGATGCTGCCGTCTCAGCCATCTCAGGTTAGCCGGATGCGCGGGTCGAGGAAGGTGTAGGTAACATCCGTGATGATCTGAAACAGCACCACCGCGACCGACACGACCAGCAGGATACCCATGACCACCGGGTAGTCGCTCTTCTGCACATGCTCCCAGAACAGCCGGCCCATGCCCGGCCAGGCGAAGATCGTCTCGGTGACGATGGCCCCGGCCAGTGCGAAAGGCAGGTTGAGTCCCAGCAAGGTGACGAAAGGGAGCGCGGCGTTCTTCAGCGCGTGGCGCAACAGGACGATACGCTCCATCACGCCCTTGGCCCGCGCCGTGCGCACATAATCCTGCGACAGCACCTCCAGCATCGAGGAACGCAGGAAGCGGGTGTAACCGGCGATGTCGATGATGGATAGCGCCGCCACAGGCAGGACGAGGTGCCACAGATACTGCGGGATGGTGGGCCCGGCCTCCAGATCGTACATGCCGCCGGTCGGGAAATAGGGCAGGCCCCATGCTTTGAAGTTGACGGCAAAGAGATAGAGCAGCAACAACGCCAGCGTGAAGATAGGGAATGAGTAGCCGATGAACGACGCTGTAGTCAGCAGGTTGTCGAAGAACGAGTACTGCCGTGCTGCGCTATACACGCCCAGGAGCAGCGACGCCGCCAGGGTGATGGCGTAGGCCGCGCCCATCAGAATGAGGGTGTTGCCCAGGCGGCTGCCGATCATCTCCAGCACCGGCTGCTTGGTCACAATAGATTCGCCCCAGTCGAAGCTGGCAACACGCCCCAGCCAGGTCAGGTACTGCCCGGGCACGACCGTGATCTGCCGGTTCTCGTCCAGCGTGATGGCCGGCAGAACCGGCTGGTCGAGGCCGAGTTGGTGACGCAGCCGGGCGCGGTCCTCTGCCCGCACCCGGCCGCGCCCGTACGCCGCCAGGGGATCGCCCGTCAACTGGATCAGCACGAATACGACGGCGGTGATGATCAGCAGCAAGGGAATGGCTTGTAGCAGGCGGCGCACGATGTAGGTCGTCATTTCACGTCCCAGGCGTAGATATTCCAGTAGAAGGACGAGAACCAACCGGGCTGGAAGCCGACCACGCGATCGGCAGCAGTATAGATGTCCAGGCGGTCGTACATCGGGATGATGTAGACGTTGTCGGCCATGATCTGCTGGATCCGGTCGTAGAGCTTCTTGCGTTCGGCCGGGTCCACCACGCGCACGGCCTGCTCGAACAGCTTATCGAGTTCCGGGTTACAGACGCGATACCAGTTGGTGCCGTCGGGCTTGTCGGCGGTGGGGATTTGACCGCAGGTCCAGTAGTTGGAGCCGCCGTTGTCCGGATCAGGGAAAGCGCCGTCGGTATAGCCGGCCATCTGGTACGTGCCTGACGCCACCGGTCCGCCTTCAGTAAAACCGGCGAAGAGCGTGTCGGCCGGCACATTCTGGATCTTCATCTCGATACCTACGTCCTTGAGATTTTGCTGGACGAGGAGCTGAACGTCTTCACGGAGCTGGTTGCCGCTCTGGGTCGTGTGGGTGAAGGATAACTTCACGCCGCCTTTGGCGCGGATGCCATCGGGGCCGACCTTCCAGCCGGCGTCGTCGAGCAACTTCTTGGCCTGCTCCGGGTCGTAGGGCAGGGCTTTAATGGCGGTGTTCTCCCAATAGGTATTGTCCCAGAAGGTGCGGGCCACCTTCGTCTTGCCGAACAGGAGCTTATCCACGATGGTCTGGCGGTCAATGGCCAGGGCGATGGCCTTGCGCACATTCACGTCCTGGAAGAAGGGCGGACCGATCTTAGGGCCGAGGTTGAACAGGTAATGCTCAACCCAGCCGGTGGGCAGGGTGACCAGCCGCACTTTGGGGGCGAGTTGCTCGAACTCCGGGATTTTCGCCTCGGTGAAGTCCACGCCGATGTCCACATCGCCGGTCTTGACGGCAGCCACCAGCCCCTCGACGTCGGGGTAGATCTTCCAGATGATGCGGTCCAGTTTGGGTCGGCCGCGCCAGTAGTCAGGGTTGGCAGCGACGGTAATGTGGTCGCCGGAGACCCACTCCACGAATTTGTAGGGACCGGCTCCGATGGGGGCCCGGTTCCAGTCGGCCTTGTCAATGCTATCCATACTGCCCAGGATGTGGGCCGGCATGATGCTGCGGAAGATCTTGGAAGCCCAGGGTGCGTACACGTCCTTGAAGTGGACCAGCGCGGTGGTGTCGTCGGGCGTGTCAATGCTCTCGATCTGGTCATAGCCGTCACGGCTGGCGACGGTGTTCTTCTCGTTCATGACCGCCTGCCAGGTGAACTTGAGGTCGGCCGAGGTCAGCGGCGTGCCATCATGCCATTTCAGGCCGGGGCGCAGCTTGAGGGTGATGGTCTTGTTATCGGCTGAGATGCCGCCGTTGGCCTGCGAGGGGACTTCGGCGGCCAACTCTGGGAAGATCTGGTTCTTATCATCCCAGTTGAACAGGCCGGGGTTGATCGTCTCGATGACGAGTTGAGCGACCCACTCGTTGGTGTAGTCCCAATTCAGGATGTCCGGCTCCTGATGCAGGCCGATGGTCAGGCTCTTGGGCCTGGGGGTGTCCGTTGGCTTAGGGACAGGGGTCGCACTCGGTTGGGGTGGGGCCGTGGCTGGCAGGGTTGGTGCTTGGGTAGGCTGGGGCGGCGGCACCGCCGTCGGTGCAACAGCCTGTGAAC
>CADDZL010000007.1 GCA_902812335.1 Chloroflexota bacterium
CTTCCTGGGAGGGCTGTTGGGCGTCGGCGGCGGCAACTTCATTGTGCCGGTGCTCAACTGGTTAGGGCTTGACCCGAAAGTCGCGGCCGGGACGACGGCGCTCGTTGTGGTGTTCTCGTCCTTTTCCGGATTCCTGGGCCATGCCACGCTGGGCGGGCTGGATGCAGCTTTCATCGGCGTTACCGCCGTGATGGCCGCAGCCGGATCCATTGTCGGATCGCAGCTCATGAAGACCAGGCTATCGAGTACGCAACTGAAGAAAATCATCGGCGTGGTGCTGTGGCTCATCGCCGCGAAGATGATCTTGGATCTCTTATAGTCATCTCACAATTGGAAAGGAACTGAATCATGACGACACCGCACATCCCCCCCGACTGGGCCTTTGAATTTCATGGCCACCTTTGCCCGTTCATGCCGATCGGCTATCGCATGGGCAAACTGGCGCTGGCGCATCTGGGCGTCGAGCGCGAGCAAGATCACGGCTTCTTCATCTTCCCCGAACTGGGCGAGGGCCATCCGCAGACGTGCATGATGGATGGGATACAGGCCGCCACCGGCGCGACTTACGGCAAGGTGCTGATGGCAAAGACGTTTTACGGCAAACTCGCGGCGACGTTCTATCACCCGCAGCAGGGCGCGGTGCGTTTCGCACTTAAGCCGGACTTTATTGACGCGATGGGCAAGTTCGAGTTCTTCAGCTATCGCAAGCGCGGCGTCGAGCCGTCGCAGATTCCGGCGGCGGTGGCGAATGAAGTGGTGCAGTGGATGTACGATCAACCCGACGAGGCGCTGTTTAAGGTCGAGCCGCTGCCCGATTTCACCTACGCGCCCGTCAAAGGCTCATTTAACAAGACCAAATGCAGCGAGTGCGGCGAGTACGTCTTCGAGCGCTACGTACGGATGAAGAACGGCCAGCCGGTATGTATCCCCTGTTCGGAACATGGGAAGTAGCAAGCTAAGGATGACATGGACGAAACCTTGCTGCGCGTTGAGAATCTGAGCCTGAAGCGCGACGGCCACGCCATCTTGTCGCGGGTCAACCTGGCCGTCCGGCCAGGCGAGGTGCATGGCCTCTTGGGGCTGAACGGCTCCGGCAAATCCAGCCTGGCTTACGTCCTCATGGGCTGCGCCGGTTACGCGCCTGATGAGGGCCGCATCTGGTTCGCGGACCAGGACATCACCGCCCTGCCCATCAGCGAACGCGCCCGGCTGGGGCTGACGCTCGCCTGGCAGGAGCCGGCCCGCTTTGAAGGGTTACCGGTCGGCGCGTACCTGGCGCTGGGGGCGAAAGACTCGGACCGCCATCACCTGGCGGCGGCGCTGGAGGCCGTCGCCCTGCCGCCCTCGGCCTACCTGAAGCGGCCGGTCAACCATGCGCTGTCGGGCGGCGAGCGCAAGCGCATCGAGCTGGCCGCCGTGTTCGCCATGCGCCCGAAGCTGGCCATCCTGGACGAGCCCGACTCCGGTGTGGACACGCTCACCCTGGGCGACATCGCCGCTGTGATCCGGCGCATGGCCGATCAGGGCACGGCGGTGCTCATGATCACCCACCGCGACGAGATGGTCACCGTGGCCGATTCCGCCTCGCTCATGTGCCAGGGCAGCGTTGTCTTCCAGGGCGACCCGGCCGAGGTGCGCCAGTACTATGGTCGGCGCTGCCGGCCACATGCCGAGCTCTTGGGGGCGCAGCCCTGGGAAGCAGCCCGCAGCCCAAGCTTCGAAGTCCAGATGCAGAGGGAATCCGAGAGATGAGCACACAGGTGCGACCGCATGGGTTGGCAGCGGCAGAGCCAGGCTGGGCGCGAGAGTATGAAGCCATTCTGGAGGCGTACCAGCAGGCAGGGGGTGACCTGGCGCTGCTGAAGATGCCCAAGGTCGCCACGCTGGTGGTCAGCGCCAACCGGGTGCTGGCCGCCAACGAGGTGCCGGGCGTCCATTTCGAGGCTGAGGAGCTGCCCCACGGCATCCGGGCGCGCATCGTGGTCGAGCCCGATGTCCGGCTGGAGCGGCCGGTCCACCTGTGCTTCGGCATGCTGCCGGCCGAGGGCGTACAGGAGATCATCGCCGATTATGAGATCGGTCCGGGCGCGCAGGTCGAGTTCATCGCCCACTGCACCTTCCCCAATGCGCTTCAACTCAAGCACATCATGGACGCGCGCATCCACGTCGGCGCCGGCGCGCGGATGACTTACCAGGAATCGCACTTCCACGGGCCGCACGGCGGCATCGAGGTGAACCCTAAAGCCAAAGTGACTGTGGATGATGGCGGCCAATTCATCACCAGCTTCAGCCTGGTCCACGGGCGGGTTGGTGAACTCGACTTCGACTACGATGTCGCGGTCGGCGCGGGTGGCGTGGCGGAACTGACCACCAAAGCCTATGGCCTGGGTGACGACCGTGTGCGCGTGAACGAGGCGCTGCATCTGGATGGTGAGGGGGCGCGCGGGCTGACCAAGACGCGCATCGCCGTGCGCGATCGGGCAGTGAGCGAGGTCATGACCACTGCCGAGGGCAATGCGCCCTTTGCCCGGGGTCACATGGACTGCACCGAGATCGTGCGCGATCAGGCCACGGCGCGCAACATGCCGCTGGTAGTCGTGCGCGATGACCGCGCCCATGTGACCCACGAGGCGGCCATCGGCACGGTGAATCATAAGGAACTGGAGACGCTCATGGCGCGTGGGTTGGACGAGGACACCGCTGTGGATGTGATTATTCGTGGAATGTTGCAGTAGCTATCAGAGGAATCCGGCGGAGCAGGTTGGCTGATGAAGACATCGCGGTGGCTGGCGAAATATGAGTTGTTGGCGCGGGTGTTTAAGGCGCTGGCGCATCCGGTCCGGCTGTGCATCCTGGACCTTCTGTGCACTGAGGGCGCATACGTGTGCGACCTGATCGAGGCTACCGGCCGGCCGCAGCCCTACATTTCGCGGCACCTTCAAGTGCTGCGTGCCGCCGGTCTGGTTACCGCCCGGAAAGAGGGTTTACGTGTGCATTATCAGATCTGCAACCCGCGGCTGGCGGACATGCTCGACCTGGTCGCCGCCATCGCCGGCAGGCCGGGCAATAGCGGAGTCCCTCTCAGGGGCAAGGCTCCCCCGACATCTTGCTGCGCAGTCCGCGTCCCGCCTGTGGCGAGCGCCGACGCTATAGTAGCTTTGGAAAGGAACATTTCAGCATGAGCGACAATAACTTCGTGAGGCCCTGGCACGGCATCCCGCGCGAGCAGATCGACTGGCATCCGACGGTGGTCGCCGAGCGGTGCATTGGCTGCGGCCTGTGCGTCACTTCGTGTGGCCGCCAGGTCTTCGCCTTCGACTACCTGAGCAACAAGCCGGTGGTGCTCAATGGACTGAATTGCATGGTTGGCTGCACCACCTGTGCTACGGTTTGCACCCAGGATGCGCTGGAGTTTCCGTCGCAGGGCTTCATCCGCCAGCTCGTCCGCGAGCGCAAGCTGCTGCGCCGGTCTAAGGACGAGCTACGGGCCAACCGCGAGAAGTACGACCTGATGCTGCGTGTGAGAAAGTGTATGCCTGAAGCGTGTCCTGCGCCGGAGGCGTCGTAGCGCCCACCCATCGCGGGGGGTGGGGCTGCCGCTGCGCAAACGAATGGCTGTGGCGAGAGGCTAGTACGATGAGGCGCTGTCGGGCCTGGTGGAGAAAGGCTAACTGCCTGTGCCAGCTTGGGCGTGGGCCGGGCATCAAGCGACCCCCGCCCCTTGTCTGAACCTCTGCATGCGACTCGTTTACCGATGTAGTTGAGAGGATCAAGACAAGGAGATGTGAAACTATGTCTGTCAAAACTGGTCCATCACTGCGCGGTCAGATGCCGACGCTTGTTATTCTGCTCGTGATCGCAGCGGCGGCCATCTGGTACTTCGCTGCTGGTGGGCTCATCACGCGTGAGGCCGTGCCGCCCCTGACCGGGGTACGTGACCTGGCCCTGCTGGTGATCGGCTTTCTGGCGGGGTTGCTGGGTGGACTCATCGGTACAGGTGGCTGCAGCGTGATGCTGCCGGTGCTTCACTTCTGGATGGGCTATCCGGCATCTATCGCTGTAGGCACGACTCTGTTCGCGGTGATCTTCACAGCTATCTCCGGCGGCTATGGCCACCTGGTACGCCGCAACCTGGATGTGCGGGCGGTGGCCTGGCTGGGGGGCGTTGGCATTGTCGGGGTGCTGCTTGGTTCCTGGCTGTTTATCCTGCTGGCAGGTCAAGCCCAGCTCCTGGGGCTGATCCTGGGGTTGATCTTCCTGTGGCCGGCCATCCGCATGATCTGGGAGGGCCTCACCCAGCGCAAGCTGCCGCAGCGTGAGGGCACGACTATCCCCGGCCCTGTTTGGGGCTGGGCCGTCTTTGGCTTTGTGGTGGGCATCGCCACTGGCATCGCCGGGCTGGGAGGTGGTTATGCCCTGGTGCCGGGGTTGATCTACCTCTTCGGTGCGCCGGTGTACGTCACCATGGGCAGCTCACTGGCGACGATGATCCCTCTGGCGGTCGTCGGTGGTGGCATCAAGCTGGCTCAGGGCTTCGTGGACCTGGGAGCGGGGTTGCTGTTGGCCGCGGGCACGGTGGTCGGGGCCCAGGTGGGCGCGGCCATCATCAAGCGCTTCAAGCCGGCCACCCTGAAGCTGATCTTCGGTCTGTACTTCCTGTACGTGGCCATCAAGTTCATCACCGCCTACTTTGGGATCATGATCTGGTAGGCGGGTTGGCGGCAGGGAGGGGCAGACACGACCTCTCCCTGCCGCCAGAGTCAATACATGGCCCAGCTTTAGCGCGATCTGAGCAAGCGGGCCGAGCAACAGAGGATCAGCCTGATCAGTGATGACTAAAGGAAACATATGATGACGACGAGTTACATAGATTATCACCGGCACCTGGAAGAACATCTGATGCAACTGGGGCGCGAACTGCCCGGCCCGATGGGCGGGCTTGCGCGGCTGCATAGGAAGGCAGTGGAAGAAGGGGCGCTCAGCGCGACGACCAAAGAACTGATGGCGCTGGCGATCAGTGTCGCCATCGGCTGCGAGGGCTGCATCGCCTACCACGTTCACGACGCCGTGGCCGCCGGCGCCACGCGCCAGGAGCGACTGGAAACGATCGGCGTAGCGATCCTGATGGGTGGTGGCCCGGCCTCGATGTACGCCGCGCACGCGCTGGATGCCATCGAGCAATTCCTGCCTGAGCCGGACCTGGTGCCTGCGGGTTGAGGGGGGGCGTAGGCGATAAGCCGAGCGGAGGTGAACACCATGCCGATATACACCTACCGATGCGAGAAGTGCGAAACAGAGTTCGAAGTGTTTGCTTCGATCCAGAAGAAAGCGTCGGGCTGGCAGCCGAAATGCCCAAAGTGCGGCAGTCCGCAGACCAGGCAAACATACACATTAGTGGCGGCCGTCGTCGGCTCTCGGCCATCGCCTGCGCCGGGTAGTTGCTGTTCGGCCAGGTGGGGTTAGTTGAGTGAGTGGAGCTACTATGACCGATCGCCACATCACGATCCTGCCGGCGCGAGGGTGCCGTCGCAGCTGCAAAGTGATCGCCTATCTTGAGGCGCACGGTATCCCCTTCACGCGGATCGAGCTGGAGTCGCCGGAGGGCGAGGCGTTGGCTGCGAAGCACGATCTCCGCGCCTCACCCGGCATCCTGGTGGACGGCGTCAGCGTCAACCCGTTCGATCTGTTGATCCGGCCGGCATGCCGCGTGGATGAAGCGGCAGCGCAACAGATGTTCGTAGGTGGACTATGAGGAGCGATATGCCAACCGAACAGGAAGTGATAGGAGCGCTGAGCAATGTAATGGACCCCGAACTGGGGAGCAGCATCGTCGAGCTGGGGATGGTGCGCAATGTGCAGATACGCGATGGCTTGGTCGAGGTCGAGCTGGCGCTGACCACGGCCGCCTGCCCGCTGTCGCAAAAGCTCGCTGATGATGCACGCACGGCAGTCAAGACCCTGCCCGGCGTGGAGCGAGTGATTGTGACCTTGGGCGAGATGACCGCCGAGGAACGGGCGGCGGCGCTGGGCCAGGCCCAACCTGAGCCGCCCAAGGCCAGCCAGTTCAATCAGGTTGACCAGGTGGTGGCGGTAATGAGCGGCAAGGGCGGCGTGGGCAAGTCGTCGGTCACCGCGCTGCTGGGGCTGGCCCTCGCCCGGCGGGGGTACAAGGTCGGCATTCTGGATGCCGACATCACCGGGCCGAGCATCCCCAGGCTGTTCGGGCTACGGCCCGGTGAGGTGCGCGGTAGCGCCTTCGGCATCTTGCCCCCGGTGGCCGCCGAGGGCATCAAGGTCATGTCCATTAACCTGCTGCTGCCCGACGAGGATACAGCGGTCATCTGGCGTGGGCCGCTCATCGCCGGCGTCCTCCAGCAGTTCTGGGCGGATGTGGTCTGGGGCAGGCTCGATGTCCTGCTGGTGGACCTGCCCCCGGGCACGTCGGACGCGGCGCTGACGGTGATGCAGAGCCTGCCGGTCAACGGGGTGATCGTGGTGACCACGCCCCAGGACCTGGCGGCGATGGTCGTGCGCAAGGCGGTGCATATGGCCGCGCAACTCAACGTACCAGTATTGGGCGTGGTGGAGAACATGAGCTATTTTGTCTGCCCGGACACCGGTAAACATCACGAGATCTTCGGGCCGAGCCACGCCGAGGAGGTCGCCGCCGCTGCTGGCGCACCGGTGTTGGCGGCTGCCGGTTGATCCCCAACTGGCGGCCCTGTGCGATGTTGGCGAGGTAGCATCGGTGACGCGACCTGAGATCGAGGCGCTGGTCGAGGCGTTGGCCCGATCGCTTGCTGTGCCCACGCCGCGCGTGGCGGTCGTCGGCTGAGCCGGGGCCAGGAATGGAGAAGCCAGCAATGGAGAGTGAGAAGCCGCAAACGCCGGAGGCCGCGGAGACCCGAACCACAGCGGCTGAGAGCGCGCCGCCGCTGTGCACCTGCACACAAGATCCATTTGCTGCACTGCCGCCGGAACTGAGACCCCGATCGGCTCCCAAGAAGAACGGTCTGCGCAAAGTCACCTGCCCCGGCTGTGGCCTGGTCTATTGGACCAACCGGAAGACTGACCTGTGTCCGACGTGCGAGAAGAAGGGTGTGCGATTACCAGAGGCAAGCGTGGCGTCGAAGGACTGACAGCGCTGGTGAATTACGATGGATGGCGTCACGTGTTGTGACCTCGATGACTTCCACAGGGCGATGACCGATGGGACGCGTCAGCGCATCTTGTCGCTCCTGCAAGGGCGCGAGATGAGCGTGAGCGAACTGAATGAGCACTTTGCCGTGACCCAGCCGACGATCTCGTATCACCTTGCCATTCTGCGCCGCGCCAACTTGGTCCTGGCTCGACGTGCTGGGCGCCAGACCTTCTACCGGGCTAATCCGGACTGCGTTGCCGAATGCTGCACCGAAATCCTGACCCGTTTTCGGGTCGAGACAACCACCCTGCAGCGTGCGAGGCCACTGGGGCAGGGAGCGAACGTGGTCGAGCCAGTCATTAAGGAGGGCTAATGTGTGAGGCAACCGTGTACCTGGAGCGAGATGGCCAGCGCGAGAAGGTGTTGGAGGATGTGGTGCGGGTTGAGTCAACTGACGCCGGGATCGTACTGACCAAGTTCTTTCAGCCGCCACAGACCATTCAGGCCGTCATCCGTGAGATTGATTTCCTCAAGCATTCGGTGACGCTGTGGGCGGGGGGCGACGGCTGACGCGAATTGGGTAACACATAGCTGGACAAGGAGGTGCGGTAGCCATGGCTGAGAAAATCGCCAATCACAACTGGACTGCCGACGCGGCGGTGGCTGAGATGTTGGAACGGGCTCAGGCGCTGGGGTTGCCGACGGCCTTCAGCCGCGCCCAGGCGATGAAGCCCTGCCCCATCGGCGAGGACGGCCGCTGTTGTAAGAACTGTAATATGGGGCCCTGCCGGCTGGTCAAACCCGGCCAGACCGGGGTGTGCGGCGCCACGCTGGAGACCATTACCGCCCGCAACCTGGCCCGGGCTATCGCCGCCGGTGCGGCTGCTCATGGCGACCATGGCCTGGACCTGGCCTTCACCCTGTTGGCGGTGGCCCGGGGCGAGGCGCCCGGCTACGAAGTGCGCGACCCATACAAACTGGTCAACGTCGCCGCAGCGCTGGGCATCCAACCTGATAGCAAGTCCATCCAGGCGCTCGCGCTGGAGGTCGCCGAGAAGGCCCTGGCCAACTTCGGCCAGATGCGGGGTGACCTGAGCTACGTCACCCGCGCGCCGAAAAAGCGCCAGGAGGTGTGGCGCCGGGCTGGTGTGACCCCGCGCGGCGTCACCGTCGAGATCATGGAGACCCTGCATCGCACCCACATGGGTACCGATCAGGACCCGGAGTCCATCCTGCGCCAGGCGCTGCGCACGGCCCTCTCGGACGGCTGGGGCGGCTCCATGCTGGCCACCGACCTGTCGGACATCCTGTTCGGCACCCCCAGCCCAACGGTGGCGAAGGTTAACCTGGGCGTGCTCAAGGACGATGCAGTCAATATCGTGATCCACGGCCACGAGCCGACCTTGTCGGAGATAGTCGTCGCCATGAGCAGCGACCCGGAGTTGATCGCCTACGCCCGGTCAAAGGGCGCCAGCGGCATCAACCTGGCCGGCATCTGCTGCACGTCCAATGAGGTGTTGATGCGCCAGGGGGTACCTTCGGCCGGCAACTTCCTCAACCAGGAACTGGCCATTCTCACCGGCGCGGTCGAGGTCATGCTGGTGGACATCCAGTGCATCATGCAGGCCCTGGCGCCGCTGGCCCAGCGTTTTCACACGAAACTGATCACGACGTCGCCGAAGGCCCACATCCAGGGCGCGACCCATATTGAGTTTGATGAGCATCGCGCGCCCGACATCGCCCGCCAGATCATCCGCCTGGCCATTGACAATTTCCCCAACCGCAACGGCAGCGCCATCCCGACGGCACTGGCCGACGCCGTGCCCGGTTTCTCGCACGAGTATATCAACTACATGCAGGGAGGCGCCTACCGGGGCTCGTTCCGGCCGCTCAACGATGCCGTGATCGCCGGGCGCATCCGCGGCGCAGTGGGCATCGTCGGCTGCAACAACCCTCGGGTGACCCAGGATCAGACCCATCTGGACCTGGCGCGGGAGTTCCTGAAAAACGATGTGCTGGTCGTCCAGACCGGCTGCGGCGCTCTGGCCAGCGCCAAGGCCGGGTTGATGTTGGGTGAGGCGGCCTTCGAGTACGCTGGCCCCGGCCTGCGCGAGGTGTGCGAGGCCATCGGTGTGCCGCCGGTGCTCCACCTGGGCTCGTGCGTGGACAACACCCGCATCCTGACCGTGCTGACCCAGATGGCGACCGAAGGCGGGCTGGGCGAGGATATCGCCGACCTGCCGGTGGTCGGCTTCGCCCCCGAATGGATGAGCGAAAAAGCCCTGTCCATCGGCACCTACTTCGTCGCTTCAGGCGTGTACACCATCTTCGGCGTGAGTTCGCCGGTGGGCGGGAGCGAGGAGGTGAGCCGGCTGATCAGTGAAGGCTGGGAGAAGCTGGTGGGCGGCAAGCTGGAGTTCATCACCGACCCGGAGCAAATGCTGCAAAAGGCGCTGGCGCACATTGACGCCAAACGGGCGGCGCTCAAGCTGGCGCCATACGACCCGAGCCGGTGGGGTGCCAGTGGCGACTGGCGGATGCGCGAACTGGAGGGGCTACCGTTAGCCGAGCGCCTGACGGAGTTGTACGGCCTGCCGCCGGCCGGAGCATGAAAGGCAGTAATGGTGAATAAGGCTATCGAGGTCTCGCAACTGACCAAAGTTTACCCCACAGGCAAAGCCAGCCAGCCGTTACGCGCCGTAGACGGCATAGACTTCGTTGTGCCTGAGGGCGAGGTGTTCGGCTTTCTGGGGCCCAATGGTGCGGGCAAGACCACGACCATCCGCATGTTGACCGGCCTCTCGCGCCCCACGTCTGGGCACGCGCGTGTGTTAGGGTTCGATCTGGCCAGCGACATGACCCGAATCAAGAAGCGCATCGGCGTGGTGCCAGAGGCGTCGAATCTGTACGATGAGCTGTCGGCTTTCGACAATCTGGTATTCGCCATGCAACTCTACGGCATACCGCGCGGCGAGCGGGCGGCGCGGGCCGAGGATCTGCTGCTGCGCTTCCGGCTGAGCGAGAAGCGCGATATGCCCTTTGCCAAACTCTCGCGCGGCATGAAGCGGGCGTTGACTATCGCCGCTGCCCTGGCGCACCGCCCGCCGTTGGTCTTTCTCGACGAACCGACGACGGGCCTGGACGTGATGAGCGCGCGCAACCTGCGGCGGATGATCGCCGGGCTGCGCGACGAAGGGGTGACAGTTTTTCTGACTACCCACTACCTGGAGGAGGCGGAACGCCTGTGTGATCGCATCGCCCTTATCGTCAAAGGGCGTATCGTTGCTTTGGACACGGTGGATGGACTGAAGGCCGCCACGCAGGACACGCCTGTAGTCGAAGTGACGCTGGCCGACGCAAGTAATGCCATTGAGACGCGGCGCATCGAGGGCGGTGATGTGGCGGCGGCAGTGCGCGCGGCGCTGGATCAGGCCGATGGTCGGCGTGTGCTGGCCGTCAACACCGTCCGTCCGACGCTGGAAGATGTGTTCGTCCGCCTTACCGGCCTGAGCGCCGAGGTGATGCTGGCCGAGAAAGCCGGAAGGGGGCAAACCAATGCTGGCGGATGATCTGCGGGGGATGTTTTACATCGGCTTGAAAGACTTGCGGGCCTACTACTTCAAGCCCCCCAACATCAGTTGGGGCATCCTCTTCCCCTTCGCTTTTGTACTGGCCTTTGCTATCCGCAATCCCGGCGACGTGCATGACCTGGTGCCAGGGTTGCTGGCGCTGACCGTTCTGTTCGGCACCAGTTCGATGGAAGCCATCGTCATTGTGTTTGAGCGGCGCATCGGTTCGTTAGAGCGGCTGCTGCTGGCGCCGGTGCGGCTGCCGGCGCTATTGGCCGGCAAACTTCTGGGCGGGATGGTCTTCGGGCTGACGGTAACGCTGGCCGTGCTGGTGATTGTGCTGATGGTCTTCGGTGCGGGCGGCATTCACTGGCCCTTGCTCGTCCTGGCTCTGCTGCTTTCGGCGTCAGCTTTTTCGGCGCTGGGGGCGTTTGTCTCGGTGGCAGTCAAAGAAGTGTTCGAGGCGCAGACGCTGGCCAATTTCATCCGCTTCCCGATGATGTTTCTGGGGGGCGTGTTTGTGCCGGTAGCGTCCATGCCGCCGGCTCTGCAGATCGTCGCCCGCGCCCTGCCGCTGACTTATTCGGTTGAAGCATTGCGCGCGGCCCTGGTGGGCAGCTCGCCGGCCAATGGGGTGCTTGACCTGGCGGCGCTGGCCGCGTTCACCGCTGTCCTGTTTGCATTGGCCGTGCGCGTGCTGGCGCAGCGGCTGGATTGAGATGAGGTGCTCCGATGTTGATCGAGAAATATGAGTTGGAAGTGCTCACCCCGCCGTGCGAGCCTGGGGCTGAGCGTTTCACCGCTGTTGCCCGGCTGCAGACCGACATCCGCGAGGTGTTCCCCTATCTGAATGCCACCCTACGGGGCGCGGTGTATAATCCTACCGCACCGGCCGTCACCTGGACCAAAGGCGGCCACACCGTCGCCTTCCATCCCGACCGGATCGCCGTCAGCAACGTCGCAGACCGTGATGCGGCCATCAAAGAGGTGGATGGGCTGGTGAAACTGGTCAATCGCATATGGGAACAACGGGACGAGCTCACACCCGATTTCGTGACTCACCAGCGCCCGACGCCGATGGCGGTCTACAAGCTGCTGCCGGGGACAAACTGCAAGGCGTGTGGCGAGCCGACCTGCTTTACCTTTGCCCTCAGGCTGGCCGCCGGGCAGGTGCAACCGGAGAAATGTGAGCCGCTGTGGACCGACGCCTATGGGGAACAGCGTGAGGCGCTGCTCAGTCTGGTGGAGGCCGGGCCGGGTGTTGCCATCGGCAGGGCGACATGAGGGAGAGATGACATGGAGGAAGACGTGAGTTCGAGCATCGTTGAGACCGCCTATGCGAAGGCGCGGCAGATATTGAGCAGCGAATGCAGCCCCATCGGGCTGATGGCGTCGCCGGAGGGCTACCCGCACGTCTGGGCGCGTGACAGTGTTATTACCGCTCTGGGGGCCGCGCTTCTGAGCGAGCACGCCAGTTGCCTGCGCGTCTCGCTCGCCACTCTGGCCGGCCAGCAATCCGAGTTGGGTGCCATTCCCAATAACGTCAGCGTGGCGACGGGGCGGCTGGATCACACCAATGCCGGTTCGGTAGACTCGAATCTGTGGTATATCCTGGGCCATTACCTCCAGTATAAGATTTTTGGCGACGCGGACTTCCTGCGGGCGTCCTGGCCGTCGCTGGAGCGGGCGCTGTTGTGGTTACGCTACCAGGACTCGAATGGCTGCGGCCTCTTGGAGGTCCATGAGGCCGCCGATTGGGCCGATCTGCTCGCCAACCGCTACAACATCCTGTATGACAATGTGCTGTGGTATGCGGCGTTGCGGGCGATGGGAGCGCTGGCGTCAGCCGTCGGTGCCGATGGGGCGCGCTACCGCGACATGGCTGCCGATGTGCGCCATAAGCTGCGCATCGTGCTCTGGGTTGGGCCGGAGAACCAGGACGAGTGGGGGCCAAGCTGCCCGGGACACACCGAGTGGAAGCACACGCTGAGCCAGGTGGACCCGGTGCTGGTCAAGCGCCCCTTCTTCCTGCCCTACGTCGCCTTCCGTGACTACGGCGATTACTGCGACGTGTTCGGCAACCTGCTTGCCATCCTGTTCGGCGTCGCCAACCCTGCTCAAGAGAAGCGTATCCTGGATTATCTCCATCAGGTGGGTATTGCCGAGCCGTATCCGGTGCGGGTTCTCCACCCGGTCATCCTGCCGGGCAGCAAGGATTGGCGTGAATACTACCGCAACAACAACCTGAACCTGCCGGACCAGTATCACAACGGCGGCATCTGGCCCTTTGTCGGCGGCTTCTACGTCGCGGCGCTGGTCAAGGCAGGGCGGTTGGACGAGGCTCGACACCAATTGGAGAAGCTGGCCGAGGTAAACAGGTTGGGTATTGATGGCGAGTGGGAGTTCAACGAGTGGTGCCATGGCCGGACCGGGCGGCCCATGGGTTACCCGCATCAGGCCTGGTCGGCGGGGATGTACGTGTTCGCATACCATTGCGTTGCTGAAGGGCGAGTGCCGCTATTGGACCTGGCTCAGCAGCCGGTGGCTGTATAGCCTCATAGTTTCTGGTCAAAGGATGGGCTGCGGCGCAAGGGATAGATAGACTGCGAACACGGCAGATGGCGCTTCCCTTTTCGCTCAAGTCATCGTCAGGCGCTGTTCTGACGCGCTCTTTTGAGAGCGGATCGGCCTATTTCTTTTGTTTCTAGGGGATTGCAGCGGACGCGGACAAGCCGTGCCTGAGGCGCGTGCCGTCAGCCTGGCTACTCCGCCAGCAACCCCTTCTCCAGCGCGTAGCACACCACCGCCTGCGCCGACCGGGCTTCTCCGTAAGGTGAACAAGATTTCTCTCGGCTTGATCCGCAAGGCTACATGGGCAGCCCCGCCCGCCGGAATTTGGCCTCGATGGCCGCAGCCGTTTCCTGGAAGTACTGTTCGGCATAGGGGAAGGCAAACCATGCTGCCCCTAGCCCCATCAGGGTGCCGGTCAATAGCCGCATCCAGGAGTTGAATGAGCCCAATGCGTCGCCGGCGTAGAACCAGGCCGGCAAAGCCTGGCCGGTGAGCGCCGCCAACCAGGCATTGCTGTCACGGAACCCTTGCCCGATGCCTGCCAGATCGCTGATGAAGTGGGTGGTGCCATCCAGTGCCAGCGGCAGCGCCAGCAGCACCAGCAGACGCCAGTCCAGGGGCCGCACGCGCCGGCGAAGCAGCCCGTAGATCACGGCACCGAACCAGACGGATGTATACAGCGATACCATCCGGTCCGACCAGGCGACCTTGTAGCCCATGGCGGCATTGCCGATAAATTGGCGCAGTGTCAGCGGGTTATCGCCCCCCGGCCAGATGGCGTGGATCTGATCGAGGCTGTACATGACCTGGGGGCCGAACAGGAAGAATGACCGTTCCGGCAATTGGTGGCATTGGGTGCTGTAGATGGCGTAGATGGTCCGCGCCGGGCCTTCAAGCCCACTTCGCATGAAGATGGGCGCCAGCCAGGGCAGCCAGACGTATAGACCCCACGCCACCAGGAACGTTGCCAACCAATGGCGGCTTAAGGCCAACACGATCCGGTTGGCGCGGACCGCGCCTTGCTTACGTTGGACGAGGGTGTTCTCCATAATCACGCTCCACCAGATCTTATCCTGGCCCGGGTCGCAGGTCTGGTATGAAGCTTACTTTACCCTAATTGGCCGGATTATGCAATGGGCCGCACGGCCCAATCGTTACTCTCGCATGACCTCTGTGCTCTTTCCGCTCTTTGCAGTAGAATCGCAGCGCGATGAACTGGTTAGAGCTAAGCGTAGTCGTAGATGGTGAAGCGGCAGAGGCGGTCGCTGAGGCCCTGCGCCCGTTTGCGCACGGCGGCGTGGCCATTGAACAGGTCGGCGGACAGTTGCCCTCCCTGGCTGATGATTGGTCGGTGGAGGTGGCCGGACCGGTGGTCTATGCAGTGCGTATCTACCTGCCTGACGATGAAGCGGCATCGGTAACGTTGTGTCGGGCTGAAGAGGCCATCTGGCACCTGGGCCAGCTTTACCCTATGCCTGCACCCCAGGTGCGCCGCGTGGCCGAGGAGGACTGGACCGAGGCCTGGAAGGCGCATTTCAGCATCACCCGTGTCGCGCGACGGCTGGTCATTGTCCCTGCCTGGCGTGAGTATACGCCACAAGCCGAGGATGTCGTCATCATCCTTGATCCCGGCATGGCCTTCGGTACGGGCTTGCATCCGACAACGCAAATGTGTCTGAGTGCGCTGGAGGACCTCCTGCGTCCCGGTATGCACGTCCTTGACCTGGGTACCGGCTCAGGCATTCTGGCGGTGGCTGCAGCCAAATTGGGTGCGGCCGCTGTCCTCGCCCTGGACACCGACAGCGTGGCCGTCACGGCCGCGCGAGCCAACGTCGCCGCCAACCACGTCGAGCCGATTGTGCGCGTTGAGGCGGGCTCCCTTGATCTGGCGGGCGCTGGGACGTGGGATTTGATCCTGGTCAACATCCTCGCGCCGGTCATTATCCGCTTCCTTGAAGCCGGGCTTGCAGCCCGTTTGCGACCGGGCGGCGTGCTTGTGGCTGCGGGCATCATCGCCGACCAAGCGCCTGCTGTGATTGAGGCCCTGGCTGCGGCCGGGCTGGCCCTCAGCGAGCAACGCCAGATCAACGACTGGATCACGCTCATTGCGGCCCGACCGGGCGGACAGGCCCCGAACCCATTCCTTCGCTATCGCTCAGGATGACATTGATTCACATTGGCGACATGCTCGCCATCACGTCGCGTATGATGTCATCCAATCCCAACGCCGGCTGCCAGCCGACCGTTGCCTGGACCTTA
Organism: Chloroflexota bacterium; assembly: GCA_902812335.1. Classification (GTDB taxonomy): domain Bacteria; phylum Chloroflexota; class Anaerolineae; order DSLN01; family DSLN01; genus DSLN01. The sequence goes on from CADDZL010000007.1 coordinate 15,541, forward strand.
CTCGTGTCCGGCACCCGTCGCCGCGTATCCTCATAGCCCGGCCCATAGGCCTGATCGTACGGCACGTACACGATCTCCGAACGGCTGCCCGTAAGCGCCCTGATCCGCCCGGCCAGGGCGGCGATGGTGACCTCCTCGCGGCTACCGACGTTGAACACCTGCCCGATTGCGGCTGGGGCCTCGGCCAGCAGGCGGATGGCGCGCACGACATCGCGCACATGGCAGAAGCAGCGCGACTGTTGACCATCGCCATACACTGTGAGCGGCTCACCCCGCAATGCCTGCCCGACCAAACGCGGCACGACCATGCCATAGCGCCCGGTCTGGCGCGGGCCGACGGTGTTGAATAAGCGGACGATCACGGCCGGCAAGCCCATCTCCTGATGATAGGCCAGTGCCAGGAACTCGTCCAGCGCCTTCGACTCGGCATAGGCCCACCGGCTGCGAGTGGTCGGGCCGAGCAGGCGGTCGTCGTCCTCGCGGTAAGGGACGCGGTCGCTCTTGCCATAGACCTCGGAGGAGGATGCCAGCAGCACCTTGACGCCGTGCCGGGCTGCCACCTGTAGAACCGTATGTGTGCCCATGACGTTGGTCTCGATCACGCGCAGCGGTGAGCGCACTACCAACTGAACGCCCACTGCTGCCGCCAGATGGAAAACGATATCGCTGGATGCGACCAATGGCTCCAGCGCCGCCGCATGTGTCACATTGCCCTGGACGAAGGTGAAGTCCTCCCGTCCGGCCAGCGTCGCCAGGTTCTCAGCCCGCCCGGTCGAGAGGTCATCCAGGACCGTGACGACATGCCCGGCCCCCACCAGCGCCTCGGCCAGATGGCTGCCGATGAAACCGGCACCCCCGGTAATCAGAGCTCGCATCTATTTCCTAAACCTCAGCGCCGGATCGCCCAGCAGGTTAAATGTCTCGATCACCTCGAGCGGTATAGCAGCATTGGACGACAGGCCGGCCTGGGCGCGTTCGAGCGCCTCGCCCAGTGTGGATATTTTGGGATCGAACAGAGCTGCATAGAACGCCTGAGCCAGCGGCGCTTGCTGTGCAGCCAGCGAGCGGCCGCTGGGCACGACCGCACCGACAATGCCGCCGTCCTTCAGCCAGAGTAGCACCTCTGCCAGCGAATCGGCCTGGGGATGCTGGAAGAAGCCGTTGAGACAGGTGTAGGTGGTCAGGATCGGCAGACGGTCCCCATTTTTCAGATCGCCGGCATTCTTCACCGTCAGCGCCTGCTCGTCGCCCCACACGTCCAGACTGCCGTGACCGATGTAGTTGACGATGGACACACCGTGATTGAAAGACGCTACGATAGCCTGGTGTAGCTTCTGGCTCCTATCCTTCTGATCCAACGTCGTGCTGAAGTATATGCGTTCAGCCGAGTAGCCTGGTGGCAGGGCAGCAATGAGTTGCTCATTCAGGCTCTCGAAAGCCGGGTCTTCATCGTCGGCTACAGCCAGCATCCGCGTCCTCCAGTCGGCGGCCGGGGCCTGTTCGTAGGCGATGATCTTGCCGACCATCATCGCCACCTGCTCCGGCGTCTGAGCCGGCAGGCGGCCAATGGCAAACAGGGGCCTGCCCTGATCGTCCTCAGCGTACCAGGTGTCGCTGGCCGTCTCGCCAGCAAACTGGGTGTAGACCAGGGAGGTGGGTACGATGTCGCGGTTCTTACCCCGCAGGACGTTGCGATAATCGTAAGAGGCATCTCCCACCAGCAGGACGAAGCGCGGCGGAGGCTGCCAGCGGGAGTGCACATCGCGCAGGAAGTCGCGGATCGCCGCCGGGTCCTTCATGCCGTAGCTATAGGCATCGTAGATGTCTGCCGGGTCCACTGTGCGCACGCGCAGGCCGTTTTTCGCACGCCAGTCCAGCAGGGGCTGAATTGCCTGGCTGAACGCTGCCGGGACGATGGCCAGGTAATCGGCCCCACCGGTCTCCTGTTTCAGAGTCGGCAGGCGGGCTGGGGTGACCGATGCCGGGCGGCGGAACGCCGATGCGCCGACGACCAGATAGTGGTGCGGTTTATCGCCTATACTGCCGAACGTGATCTCGTCGCCCGCTGTCACCGCACCGGTGAGCCGGACAGGTTGGGCCGGGTCAGTAATATCGAGCAGCAGAGTATCGTCCCCGAAGCCCTTCAGGTGAAAGGCGGTAGCGGTGCCGGTGAAGGCCAACAGGCCATCGTTCGTGCTCAGCCAGTGTGGGTAATCGAGCTGGATCCAGTTCAGGAAGACCTGGTCCACTGGCGCGCCCGTGTCGCCGGGCGCGTTAATGACCAGTGTATTGGCCCCATCATGCAGCACACCCGCTGGGATCGTGGCCGTGATCAGGTGCGCCATCATGCCGTCCCAGCGGTCGTCGGCCAGCGGGCGGTCGTTCAGGCTGATATTGACGTGGTGGTCCGGGCTGGTCGGGGCATTCGTCCCCGACCAGAGCGCGACGACGAGCGTGGCCTCCTCGCCCGCTGCCAGCAGCGGCAGGTTCAGGGTTCGGGTGAGCGTGCCGGGGCCATACAGAGCTTCCCAGAGCCAGTGGTCCTCGTTCGGTAGCGGTTCGGGGTGATAGATGCGGTCTTCTTCCAGCCGCAACCGTGCCATTCCGGCCTCCACCGGCACGCCCTGGGGTGCTGCGGCGCGCTCAGCCATATACCTCGCGCTGCCCTGGGCGGAGGTGGTCAGCCAGTAGATATTGGCGGCGCTGTATGCACTGGGATTGCCCTGCCCGTAGAAGATCAGCGCCCGGTCACGGCCCACGCCGGCCAGGTAGAAGGGCACGTTGCGGCTGCGCAGGGTTAACCGCAACCTGTCGGGATCGGCACCGGCCAGGTTAAAGCCGGCCGCGCCTAATAGGGCTGCGTCGAGGCGGTATACCCCATCGGCCTCCACGGCGACCTTCACTGCGTCGGTGGCTGAGCCACCGATCAGAGGTCCAGCCACCGATAGCGTTCCTCTGGCGGGGCCAGTGCGCGTACGGCTGGCCGCCAGCGCGGCCAGGCCGCCTAGCACTCCGACAAGCAGCAGGGCGAGTAGAAAAGGGCGACGGCTCATTCAGATGATCCAGGGCGACGCCAGTCGTGCGCTTCGGTATCGGCGGCATTGGGTTCGGCTGGCGGATGCGCACTCTCCCCGGCCGACATGGGAGGTGAGGGCAACGTGGGCTCCGACCAGCGCCAGAAAACGTAACCGAGGCCGCACAGGCCACACAGCCCAACCAGAGCCAAAGCGACCAAAATCAGTCCTGTGCGGCGGCTCTCAGTTCGGGTCACGTTATCCGCCGTGTTGGGTACGGCACCCTGCTGGCCCTGATTCAGCGGCAGTTTGGCTGCCACCAGGGCGGTGGCCGTGGCCTTCGCCCCGGCAGGTGGAGCCATCCGCTCAGGTATGGTGAAGGTGGCTGGACTTAGAGATGGGCCAGGGGCGGTGACCGTTGGCATCATGAGCGGAGTTGCAGGTGCATCCTGCTGCTGCGAGCTTTCGGGCGTGGATGCCGGGGCGGTCGGCTTGGCAGTCGCCGGGCCAGTTGCTGGGATGACGGCAGTCGGCGGGTGCGTCGCCGTGGGCGGGGGTGATGCGACCGGGGCAGCCGTATGCGTAGCGCCCGGCAGCGCTGTGGGGCCAACCGTAGTCGTCGTCGAAGGGAGGGTCGGCGTGCTTGCCGATGGCGGGGCAGGCGTGTCATTGGCGGCATCTGGTGGTTGGGTTGCCGCTTGTGTCGCAGTGACCTCGGCCGGAGCTGTCGGTAATATCGGTGCATCGGTGGGAATCAGTGTCATGGCGGGTGGGGGTGTATCTGTAGACGTCGGCACCGGTTGAGCGCCGGGCACCAACGGGTTGTTCTCATTCTCAAGGTACGATGGGGGGTCCTGGGTGTCCAGCCATTCCAGCCGGTACCAGTAAGCTGTGCCGTTGACCACGCTGGTGTCGGTGAACCAGTAGGTTGAGCCGATTGGCTGGCCAGGGTTCTGTGGGGGGACTGGGTAGGCGTTGAGCTTAACGCCGGGTGTCGCACCGGGGAGGGGGGTTGCCGCTACGTCCCTGCGCCACACGTTGACGCCGGCCAGTGTCAACTCGTTGCCGGTCGCCCAGGTCAGGTAGACGATGCTATCGCCGACGGTGCCTTGAAAGTATAGCAGGCTGACCGAGGCGATAGCCTGACGGACCAGCGCCAGCGCCACCAGCCAAACCGCCAGCGCAATCAGCCAACGGATGCACCGACGGTCATGCGTTTCGGGATTCTCAGCCCCATCACGTCGCATAACGGCGGTCCTATGTCACCATGCGAGATACCAGCCGCGCCAGTGCCCGGAAGGGCATGCGCGCCAGCCAGCCCAACTTCGGTGTGCGCCTGCCCAGGAGGCTATGCGCTGCACCCCGCAGCGTAGCGTACGTGGCTGCCTCCAGCCGGGCCAGTGCGCCTTGCAGCTTGATGGCCCGGTGCCCCTTGCCCTGTGTGAGATCCAGCGTCTGTCCGCTACGAACCACTGCCACGGCTCGCCCAATCACTGACTCTGCGGGCCAAGGCGGATCGGGCATGTCGCTGCGGTCGCCCCGCGTCACCAGCCATGCCACATCTCCCTGGTGCCGAAGAGCGACTAGGCGGTGCACGACGAATGGCCTGCCGGGCGCAACCGCTACGACCAGGTCGCCGGGACGCAAAGCTTTAGCTGCCACGGCCGTGACCACGACCTCGTCGCCAGGCTGGATCAGCGGGGCCATGCTGCCGCTGACCACGCGGAAGCGCAAGCTCGCCCCAAGCGCGGCCCGTTCACGCACCAGGCTGACAATGCTCGCGTCGCGTTCCATAGGCTGGCTAGGGTCCAAACATCATTTGCACCCGCGTTGCCGGGTCGCCCAACACGGTGAACGTATCAATCAACTCCAGATAAGCGGAGGTGTTGGCCGCCAGATAAGCCTTGCCCGCGTCGGCCAGGCTGCCCACCTGCGGCATGGGAGGGTCTCCGAACAGCGCATTGTAGAATCCCGTATTCAGATAAGTGTGACCTGTGTCCACTTCAAGGCCGGTGGGGGCGAACGATGCGACCGAGCCGCCGCCTTGCTTGCGGAGCATGGTCTCGTCAACCGACTGGAAATTCGACTGCGGTAGGACGAAGTAGCCTTCGAGGCAGGTCATCGGCAGCATCACCGGCAGACGGTCGCCGTTGGCTAATGTCGCAACCGAGTTCAGGTCGAGGAGCCCCTCGGCGGCCCAGTATTGTACCGCGCCATGGCCATAGTAGTTGACGAAGACGCGGCCCAGGTTGATCTCGCTGATCAATGTCGTCGAAACCTGCTGTGGCGTGCTATACCGTGGTGTCATTCCATAACAGCCGTTGGGATGGGACGGATCGCTGTCCGGGTCAAAATAGACGCGGTCCAGCGGCTGCTGTGGCTGATAGGCCAGAATGTCTGTGATGATCTGATCACTCGAAGCGAAGAAGTTGGCAGCCGGGTCCTGATTGCAGTTGTATTGTGGAGGCCAGTTGCCCAGGCCATTGTCGGAAACGAACACCATCTGGTGGTGCCAGGTGGCCGGCGGATTAGCCTCGTAGTTCACAATCTTATTGACCATCACCGATACGTCCGATGATGTGTTCGCTGGTAGCCGCCCGATGTGCATGAAGGGCAGCGCCGATTCCAGATAACTGGCGGGGTTACTGACGTAGCGGTTATCGGCCGGCGCTTCGCCCTCCCAGGGGTCAATGTTGACCAGGTAAGGCGGCATGGGGTTAGGCGTGTTCAGGCCCAGATAGTTCTTGAAGTCGTAATGGCCGTCGCCTACGAGCAGAACGTAGCTGGGCGCCGGCGGGGTCCAATTCTGGTAGGCGTACCACAGGAAATCGTGGATAGCCTGTGGGTTGACCTGGCCGTCGCTGAACTCGTCGTACACATCCTGCAAGTCCACGACCGTGACGGCCATCCCTTGCGACTGGCGCAAGTTGATCAGGGGCGTGAGTACGCCGCCTGCGCTCAGCGAGGCCGGCGCGATAACAATGTAGTCGGCGCGGTTTGTTGTCGCATGCAGGCTCGATGGTGAATCCAGCGTGATCCCCGGCATCCCACACTGTGCCGCCGTTTGGATGGTGTAAGTCACCGGGCCGGTTGTCGTTGTCTGAAAGTCGAAGGTGGCATCCGGGCCCTGGCTCACCGGTGCATTGCCTGGGCCCTGGCCGCTGCTGCGCAGGGCGGCCGGCAGATAGAGCATCTGCGCACAAGGCGCGACGGTTGCGGTCGTGCTGATGTACTTGGGAAGGGGCGGGTTGGTGACATCAAAGGCTGAAAGGTAGCTGCTGCTGAGGCCGCTGACCTGGTAATGCTGGGTCCCGCCGGGATAGCCGAACGTCAATTGGTCATTCTGGGCCACGAAGCCACGCCGGTAAGTCACCTCAAACCAGTCGGCGACCACAGTGTATAGCGGTGTTGTGGTCGGGAATACCTCAATCTTGATGATATTCGGACCGTTGATCAGCCAGTTTGCATCAAGTGGGAACTGGCCGGTCCACTGGCCGTAGCCACTCCAGTTGGCCGACTCGGCGACCAGGTTGCCGTTGAAGTAGACCTTGGCGTCGTACTGCCAGGTGCTTCCCCCACCCCATAGCGAGAACCTGAGCATCGGTGTGTAGTTTCCCGCTGCCAGATTGCTCAGTGTGACGGTATAGGTGCGCGTAGGCGGTATATGGCTGGGGTCATAACCGTAGCCGATCAGGTTCCAGAACCAATGATCGTGGGTTGAGTAGGGCGGCTGGCCGCTATCGCGCGGAGGGATGTAGCTGTAATAGACAAGGTTCTGCTCCAGATGCACCGTCGTTGTGTAGTAAGCCGGGATTGTCGCGCCCGCTGGTGTGGCATTGACCACCTGCATCCGCAATGGGTTTGTCGCATCCCACCCCAGCCAGTAGATGTTGGTGTCGGTGAAGCGGGTGGTGGCTTTTCTTCCGTAGAACACCAACTTCTCGCCCGGCTGAAAGACGGTGTCGCCATTGCCCTGCTCCAGCAGCGCGACCGGGGCCCCGGCGTTGCACAGCGTGAAGGTGTGCGGGTTAATCGTGTCCATTGGAACGCCTGCTGCCTTGAGCGCTTCATAGCTGAGCTGATAGACCCCATCGCGGTTCACAGCGACCTTGTACACCGGTGAGTTGTCGAAAGCCGGCCACAGGCAAGAGGGCAACGTCGGCATTGCTGGTCCCTGGGCCTGCGTGCGCCAGGGCCGTGCCGACTCGTAATTGAGCAATGTTGCTCGCAGAAAGCGTTCATAATCAGCGCTCTCCGGGCGCGCTTCTAGCACCGGCCGGCCGTTCGGGTAGGTGAAGGTAAGCTGCACGACCAGCCGATGGTAGACGCGTGCCTGACCCCGTGCCGGGTTGTATTGCACCGGCCGGATTGTCACCTGAACAATACGCTGATCGCGTAGCCAGGAGGCGGGCATAGCCGCTACAGGCGCCTCCGGCGTGAAAGCATCGCGGGTATAAGCGGCCGCGTCCGGGACGGTTTCCGTGGTATAGTCCAGCGGCCCGCCCGTCAGGGACGGCTGGATATGGATAGATTGCACCGGCAGGACCTGCGCCAGGCTCTGCTCGCTACTATCGGCTTCGAGCAGGCTTAGCGTTACTTCAGCGCCCGGCGGCACGCCCAGTGTGAAGCCCCGCAACGGTAAAGCGGGCTCACCAGGCGCACCCGTCAGGCCATAGCCGGCGATGGCCAGCCTCTGGTAAGTTTCACCGGCAACCATCATGGGCTGGATGATCAACGGTGGCACGGCCACTTCGAAAATGATGGCGTCCTCATCCGAGCGGATCAGGCGTGCCCCTCCCATCGGAGGCGCTAATAGCGGTGCTGGCGTCGCGGCCGGCTCAGGTGAGGGGGGCGGTACATGCGCCCGCACGGCGGTGAATCCACCCGGCATCAGGCTCAAAATCGCCAGGTAGATGAAAAGCCCGATCAGAATCCTACGATGTCTCATATCCTTCCCCGACGTCTGATAGCTGGTCAATGACTACTGTCCTGTTGCCGCCCCAGTGCATCCAGCCGGGCCTGCACATAGGCCGCAATGTCGGCATAGGGCACGTAAGCGCCCCCCCCGACGCTGCGTGAATCGAAGCCGGTAGCGGGCACAAGGGCCAGCCCCGCTTCATAATCGGCAGCGGCGCGGTCGCGGTCGCCCGTAAGCTCATAAGCCAGCCCGCGGCTCAGCTTATCTATCGCATTTGGCTTGACCTGCGCTTCGAGTCGGTCGAACCCTTGAGCCGCCCACCGGAAGTCGGCCTCCCCCCAAGGCCGCTCGCGGGCGCGTAAGGCCTCGGTCGCCGGACAGCCCATAATACCGCCCCAAGTCCAGCGGCGCAAGGCGCTGATCAGGTCGTTCCGGATCAGAGCTTGCTGGCCGACATTGAAAGCGCCGAGCCCAATCAGGGCAATGGCCAGAAGAGCCGTGGTCAGTGGCCGGTGATCAGTAGCCGGTCCACTGATCGTAGGCAAACGATCGTTAACTACTGCTTTCACCAGGCAGGCCAGCAGCAGAAGGTAGCCGATGCTTGCCAGATACAGATAGCGGCCGCGGAATGGGGCCAGGAACGAGGCAGCAAGCGTCACCGGCGCGAGTGCCACTACGACCCAGGCCGTCAGAAACCAGCCCTCGCGCCGTCCCCAGCGCCATACGATCAGCCCCCATAGCACGGCGATGGCACCTGCGGCAGCGACGACGGCCCGTAGACGCATCGTGTTGAGCGTGTTGTACGGGATGAACGGATCCACCAGGAATATCACAGCCTTGCCCAGGTTTTCCACCGAACGCAGCGCCAACAGGTCATAGCTCTCTGCACCGGGTCGCTGCCTGTAAGCAATACCCACCAAAGCGGTATACACGCAGGTGAGCAGGAAGAAGGGGAGGTATCTGAGCGCGATGCGGAATCGGTCATGCTCCTTGGGGGCAGCTTCGTCGTGGGACACCCACTCCAATATCGGGAACAGGAACGCGATGGTGATGCTGCTCTCTTTCGACATCAGGGCCAGTGCGAAGGCAGCCAGGGCCAGGACGTAGTATCGAAAGGCATGAGGGCGGGCCATTCGGGCTATATCCAGATAACGCCAGAAGAAGAGCAGACTGGCTAGAGTGAAGGTCACCAGAAGTACCCCCGCCAGGTCCGCGATCCACAGCACGGCCCAGCGGTGGACCGGATAAATGAGCCAGGTGAGCGCCCCGACCAGCGCCAGCCGGCCGTTGCGGGTCAATCGCTGAACGAAAGCATAGGCCAGCAGGCTGTTGACGATGTGCAGCGCCAGGCCCACTGTACGGTACGCGGCCGGCTCGCAGCCGCATAGCGGCACGAGTGCGCCGAAGGTGAGGGAGGCCAGCGGGCGATAAGGGAATTGGCTGTTGGGCAAAAAGGCCGCTGGCAGAAGCGCGGCGGGTGAGATATGGCGCGCAGCGTTAATCCAGGTGAGATCGTCGAGCCAGAAGAAATCACCCAACATCGGCCCAAATACGGCCAGGCCCAGGAGTAACAGAGCCACAGCCACCAAGACCCATTTGACCCAGGCCTCCCTCAGCCCGGGTAAGACATGGGTGCCGCGGCCGCCCTCCGCTCCACCCTGAGCTGTCGCATTCAAGGCACGGTTAGCGTTGCTTTCCTAATAGATAACCAAAAGGAGGGGGTCGGCAACCTACACCCCGCCCCCCTGCGCAGGCCGAGGTGGCACGGTGCTGCACCGGAAACATCGTCCTAGCTATTGATGACAGTGCAGTCTGCGCCCGCCTTGCCGTTTATCGGGTCGGACTGTTGGCAGACCCCAGCAATGGCCTCGAGCACCTGCCGGTGAACGATCTGCGGCTTCTCGTAGGTCTTCTTCTTCCTTCGCTTCACTTGCCGCTTCACTTGCCTCTCCACCTGTTTCTCCATCACTTCGCTCCTTTCCCCCTGAGAGCTTGTCGGCGCAGCCGCGCTTCGCGATAGGCGACACTTGAACAGCCCAGCATGTCGCCATCCTCAAATGCCGCGTTGCCGTGACAGCGGACACAGTACTGGCGTAGTTCGCACGTTGAACAGACCGGCAGGTTACCCAGGGTCAGGCCGGACAGTTCCTGCCAGACCGGCGACTCGCGCCAGATGGCTACCAGGGGCTGCTCACGCACATTCCCGGCCGACACGCGTGCCCCTACGCACGAGAACACTTCGCCATAGGGTCCAATAGTCAGGCTCGTCAGCCCAATTCCACAAAAGCGGTAATCCTCACGGTAAGGGGTCAGGTGCCACGAGCCCGGATCTATCTCGCGCCGGAAGACTTCCAGCAACTGGTTGTCGTTCATGCGATGCTTAAGCGGCGAACGGTCGCCTGTATGTTTGGGTACAATAGTGAGATCATACTGCCAGCCAGCGCCGATCTCAGTGGCTAGCGCGCGCATCGCCTCCATCTGGTCCCAATTCTCGCGCGTGATCGGCGTCTTGAGTATGACCTTGACGCCGCGCTGCCTGAGCAGCCGGGCCGCGCGAATGGTGAGATCGAACGAACCCGGCAGGGTGGTGATGTCGTCGTGCGTCGCGGCGTCTGCTCCATAGATGCTCAGCTCAACCGCCACCGGGTGAAGCGCTGCGATCTGGTCGGCCACTTCTGGCTTGATCAGGATGCCGTTAGTATAGAGCCGGATGGCGAAGCCGCGTTTGCGGGCATAGGCGGCGATTTCGAAGAAATCGCGTCGGACCAGGCTCTCCCCCCCAGAGAAGGTGATCGTCAGCGCGCCCAATTCCGCCAGTTCGTCAATGACGCGCTTGGCTTCCGCGGTGGTCAACTCCCCCGGGAGCCGAGCGCCGGGGGGCAGAACATCCAGGTAGCAATGAGTACACTTCTCATTGCAGCGGTAGGTAAGCTCCCAATGAACGCCGATGAGCCGATGTTGCTGCTGTGACCTCAGCAGCATCGCCTTGTAGCGGTCGCTCGACTCATTGGTGACGGCACAAGGTTCGGTCATCCGTTGTCCGTCCCGGGTTGGTCATGCAGGATCAGCACCCGCTGGTCCACGAGTTGCCGGACGAAAGCGTCCACATCGTCCAGGGCCTGGGCGAGGTCAACTTCGTACTCATCCGTCAGGACGGCGGCGATTGCCGCCAGGCTATGCTGCCCGTCAGCCAATGCGAAGATGCGCGAGCCGACCTCATTCAATACCTGGATCTCGTTGGTTTCGGCCAGAAGCAGAATGGCCTCACCATCTATAACACGACCGGCCGTCTGAGGATGCGGCTTCGGATAAAGATTACGTGGGTCCATGAATAACGCTCCAGAAACCGTCATCGCGCCGGAAGTGGAGGGCGCGCACCGGCACGGCTGCCGTGAGAGCGCTACACACCTCCAGCAGTGCGGCTGCTGACGCCCGGTCGGCGACGACGAATGGCGCGGCTGCTGCCAGTTCGGCTACCCCTTCGGCCGGGCTAAGCGGTGCAACGGCGTGACGTTGGTCCTTGCGCAACCGATAGATACCAGCCAGGGGGGCCTGGGCATTCGCCCTCGGTGCTGCGACGAGTTCGCCGCGGAATGGCACGCCGAAGAGAGTATAGCGGTCGTCCACGTAGCGAATGATCACCAGGTCATCACTCAAAACCTGGGCCATGCCCTCGGACAGGCGGGCCGTCGTGGTTTTGCCCGCGCCCGAAGGGCCGAAGAACACATACCCTTGCCCATCGCGGATCAGGCCGGCGGCGTGCAAGAGCAGTCCCCCTCGTTGGAGACACAACCAGGCGTACACGACGCGCAGGAAGTTCTCCAGATTGCCCTCTGGTGCCATGATAACGTGCCCCTGTGCGCTGCCAAAGTCGGCCTCGCCTGCCTCAAGATACGATCTGAACTTGATCCGGCCAGCATCATAAGCCAGGTTGATGATCCAGGGCCCAGGCTGGATAGGGACAAACCGGGCTCCTTTTCGCACCTGGACCTTCAGCCTCAAGGCCGCTTCATCTCTCCCTTCGCCAAGAAAGGCGGCGTAGTGGTGATGGATCCGCTCCGCCATCGAGCTATCGTTCACCAGCAGGTGTACCGGTATGCCGGCGATGGTGATAGGGATCAGAGGATACAATGCCATGTGTTCGGCGCGTGTCAACGAATTGGCGCGCTGGCTTGCCCGGCAACAACCTTGATCGGCCCATGCATCTCCCTCACACCAGTCGTGTCCAGGTCTTCGAGCTTATAGTAGTAGGTGTGACCGGCGACGACCTGGGTATCGGTGTACACATAGTCCCCCCCTAGGGCCGGATCGTCCTTCGCCGGGATCAGGGTTGCGTTGATCTTGACGTAGGGTCCATCCTCGCTCTCGGCCCGGTAGAGATTGAAGCCGGCAGTGTTGTACTCGCTCTTCGTTGTCCAACGAATGGTCACCACCGGATTAGGAGAGCCACAAGCCACGAGGAGAACCAGAGCCAGTGCGCCTGGTATGAGAGCGAGATGCCGCCGCCGCATGGGTCACGCGTCTATCCGCCCCCTCCAACCTCGTTAATTGCCGACCGGAAGGCTTCAAACGGCTGGGCCCCGACCAGAGCCTGGCCGTTAATGAAGAATGTCGGCGTGCCGCTCACGTGCAGCCGGTTGCCCTCTTGGACATCGGCCTCCACGCTGGCTTGATACTTGTGTGAGTCCACACAGTCATTGAAGCGCCGTGTATCCAGGCCAAGCTGCTGGGCGTAGCGTTTGAGATCCGGGATAGTCAGTGCCTGTTGGTTGGCAAAGAGGACGTCATGATATTCCCAGAATTTGCCCTGTTCATGGGCACACTGGGCGGCCTCAGCCGCCTGCCGCGCGTACGGGTGGATGCTGTCGAGCGGGAAGTCGCGGAACACGAAACGCACCCGGTCGCCGTAAGCTTGTTTGAGTTGTGCCAGGGTGTTATCCTTGAACATCTTGCAGTAGGGGCACTGGAAGTCAGAGAACTCGACGATGGTCACTTTGGCGTTGGGGGGGCCAAACGAAGGATCGGCCAGGCCGGCGTCCGATGGCCCGGCGATGGCGCTTCCCACCCCACCTGCTCCAGGAGCAGGCAGGACGAATCGGCCGATCAACAGACCCAGGGTGAAGAAGACGATAGCGATCAGGATGCCGCCAATGAGCGTGCTGCGGCGGATGACGATGACGTCGGGTCCCTCCATCAAGGCGGGGTTGAGACGCCGCTTCGCCACACGCCGCACCCCCGTTCCCTCCGCTGTCAGAGGAGCAACAGGAGGTGGGGATATTGCTTCCGCTGGCTCACCAGCCACGTCCGCGAGCGGCGGCGATGGCACAGCCATTTCAACTGGGGTCCCTGGCCAAGGTTCGGGCGAATTCTCATTGCCCTCAACGACGCGCGTCTGTTTATATTCCATCGCTAGGATCTCCTGTGGGGTGCGCCACAGGGGATTCTAGCCCGGATCGGAGCGTGTGTCAAACGGAGAGCGGGTTCGCCATGCCCTATCCGGGCGAGGGCATTAGCCCGAGTTGCTGCATCATGCCGACCTGATCTACGTTGCCCCAGTGCTCCACGACTTTGCCGTTGGCGAAGCGCATAATGTGAGACTCGGTCCACACGGCGTGTTTGCCGGTTGGGGGCATGCCCATCAACTCGCCCTTCATGGTGCCGCGCCCCGTCAGGCGTTGCATGACCTTGTCTCCTTCGGCTACTTCAAATTCGATAGTGTATTCCAGATCAGGGAATGCTGCGCGCAGCATCGTGACGAGTTTCTTGGTGCTTTCGACAGTGGGTGGCCAACCGGGCGGAACCTGATGATCTACAGCAGCCGGTGCAGTCAGTTCATCGAGCAGTTCGACCTTGCCCTGGTTGGCGATCTCAAGCGGGAAGCGGCGGGCAGTCGCCTTGTTCTCTTCGATTGACATAATGCGGTCTCCTCACTTTGGCTGGAAGTACGGGGGCGCTACGCGGCCGGGATAACGCCGATCTGCTGCAACACGCCGAGGAAATCCATATTGGCCCAGGTCTCGACGATTTTGCCCTCCACGATGCGGTAGGTGGTGATGCCCGTGACCTGGATGCGCTTGCCGCTGGCAGGAACGTTGCCTATGGGGAACGGCGCACCGCTATGGGTGGTGGTGAGCGTCCATCGTTCGACGACCTTGTCGCCTTCGGCCAGCAGATCGTCCGTGCGCACGTACTGGTCTGGAAAGACGGCCAGGTTGCCCTGGTGGATCATCTTGGCGCCCAGCAGGGTCTGTGGCACGTTGGGTAGCATCTCGTGAGCGATGAACCTCGGGGCCAACACCTCGTTCAGCCGATCCAGATGGTTGGTATTGTGGGCCTCACGATAGCGGCGCACAATCGCCTTGTTTTGTTCTATTGACATACTTGACTCCTCCTTGTGATGTGAGTCGTGGCATATTTATTTACGCTGTGGCTGGCTCGGTGCATTCATCAGCTCCCGAACCATCTTCTCGACCAGGGCCTGTTCCTCGGCCTCAGTTTTGACCTCCCCGTCGAGGCGGGCGGTGCGCAGCCGCGCCAGGATATGCTTGAACAGCGGTCCAGGCGTCAGCCCCATGGCGCGGAGCGCGTGTCCATCCAGGGCTGGCTCCAGTAGGCGCAGTTCGCGCCGGTAGCGTTCGATCTGAGACCGGGCAGTCGGGTCATCGGTCGCGACCCAGCCGACCAGAAGGACCCGGTCGGCAAAAGGGCTGAGCGCCCGGTCAATGGCGCTGTTGCTGCGGGGCTGAGACAGATCGGCCAGGATCGGCTTGAGCGCGTGAATCTGGTGCACATCCTCGGTCGTCTGGCGTCGCACTTTGAGCCGCCGCAGCGTGGCGGCCAGGTCGTCCGGCTCCATCCGGTAGAGCAGAAGCCCGAAATAGGGGAAGATCAGGTCTGGTGCGGCCTCATCTGCAGCCGGTTTCCAGGGGCCTGCGCTCACTGCCCGGCGCAGTTCAGCAAATTTCTCTGCCAGCCAGGCATCGAACATGAGCGCAGGCTGGATCTGGTGGAGAACGCCCAGCGCATCCAGCCGTGCCAGGGCCCGTTCCGGTTGGGCCTCTCCCAGGATAGCTTCTAATTCGTGCCGGATGCGGTCGCCACTGACGCGGTCGAGCATGGGCAGAGCGTGACCGATCAACTCCTCGGTGCGTGGCTCGATGCGGAAGCCCAGCCTTCCCTCCAACTGGGCAGCCCGCAGCATTCGCGTCGGGTCATCCACGAAGCTCAGGCTGTGCAGCACGCGGATCACGCCGTTATGCAGGTCGCGTTCGCCGCCCCAGAAGTCCAGCAACTCGCCGTAGTGGTCAGGCGCAAGTGCAATCGCCAGGGTATTGATGGTGAAGTCACGCCGATGCAGGTCCAATTTGATTGAACCCCGCTCGACCTCCGGCAGCGCTGAGGGCGATTCATAAAACTCGGTCCGGGCGGTCACGAAGTCCAGCGTCTCGGGGCCACCCCCCGCTTTCTCCCCACCCGGCTTAGGCGGTGGGAGGAACCACTTGGCGGTGCCGAAGCGGGCGTGGCTGCGCACGCGGCCGCCATGACGCTGCGCCAGCGCCCTGGCCAGCGCAATTGCATCGCCCTCCACGACCAGGTCCACGTCGGTGATCGGCTGGCCGAGAAGCAGGTCGCGTACCAGGCCGCCGACAAAATACACGGCGTAGCCCATTTCCGCTCCGATCTGGCCGGCCTCGCGCACCAAATTGAGCAGAGGGGGCGGCAGAGCCTGTTCCAGCAGCCGGGAGATATCCTCGCGGCGGGGGTGGTGCGTGGGGGTCCCCGACCACACCTTGAGCAGATCGGTGCGCGTGACCACGCCGATGACACGGCCGCCGGAGACGACGGGCACCTGGCCCCAGCCATGCTCCATCATGACCTGGCCTACCCGCTCGATTGGCTCGTCGGGGCTGACTGTCACCTCGCCCCGGTCCATGAAGCGGTCCACAGTGGCTCCCTCCAGCTTGTGCTGGATAGCGCGGTCCACAGCGCGCCGGGTGAGCAGGCCGACGACCTGTCCGTCACGGACGACCGGGTAGCCCTCGTGGCCGGTGCGCCGCATACGTCGCGCCGCTTCACGCACGGTTGTTTGGGGTGTGAGTGTCTGAACGCCGCGTGACATGATCTGGCCGACGGTCATGGCTGGCTGGATGTGGTTGGGAAGCACGTCCAGCAGGCGGCGACGGACGTCCGCCAGGGGTGTGTCCCGAATCAACGCAGCCGCGGCGCGGGGGTGACCGCCCCCGCCGAACTGTCCGGCGATACGGGCCACGTCAATTCGATCCGTGGCGCTACGGGCCACCATTTGAACGTGGTCGTCGAGTTGCACCAGTACAAACAGTGCCGCCGGGTCGAACAGGTCGCGCAGCTTGTGGGCGAGTGTCGAAATCTCCTCGGCCAGGCCGTCGGCCTCCGCGCAGGCAACGATGACCGACTGGCCGGCGATCTGGTGAGCCTCGGCCGCTTCCACCAGCCGATCATAGAGGCGACGCTGCTCTTCAGAGAGGGGGTGGTGCAGGAAACTGTTGACGACGGCCAGGCTGGCTCCTTGCTCCAACAGCCAGGCCGCACAGCGCACATCGCGCACGGTTGTCGTCAGGTAGGAGAGCGAGCCAGTATCTTCGTAAATGCCCAGGAGCAGGAGAGTGGCCTCAATAGGTGTGAGGTGTAGCCCGGCCGCCTGGATGCGTTCGACGAACAACGTGGTTGTCGCGCCGACTTCATCACCAGCGTAGGTCCAACCTGGGCTCAGTTCGCGGCCCAGAGGGTGATGGTCAATGATCTGGACGGCAGTGTGCGCATCCATGCCCCTGACGGTGATGGCACTCTGTGTGTCCACCAGCGTGACGCGGTCCACGTGGCCGCGTGGCAGGTCTGTGGCGCGCACGAAGGGCAGCTCATCCCAATAGAGCGTCAAGAAATGGCGCACATTACGATTGGCCCGGCGTGGCATGACCGGGCGTGCCGCCGGGTTCAGCTTGTGAGCCGCCAATTGAGCCGCAACGGCATCGAAATCGGCGTTTTCATGCGTGAGGATCAGTTCCATAAGTAATACTGTACGCCATTATAGCATAGCTTGTCCTGGGGCCCATCCCACACTGGAGCCGGGTCAAGTACGTCAGGCCGGCCTCTTGCCGCATTATGCTCGCTGTAGTATACTCGTGCCCATGGCCAGGCGGACAGCCTTACGTTGGCTGGGGCGATGGTGCATCGTTTTGGTGCTGCTGGCATTGGTCAGCCGGGCCGGTGCCATGCGCCCATCTACCTCCTATCAGTCCTATTTCCCCTTCATTAGCAGCGCAGTGTCTAGCACGGTAGGGTTCGGCCTGAATTTCGTCACCTCGGCTCAGGCGCTGGCCGACGAAGACCGCTTCACCCACGCCAGTTCGACGGGGGCGACGATCGATCGCTGGCCGTTCTACTGGTGGGCGATTGAGACCGCACCGGGCGTGTTTGATTGGAGCGCGCACGATGTGGCCGTCTCCGGGGACGTGGCGCATGGCTTCTCCACCGATGCCGTGCTGATGACACCACCTGGGTTCTACCTGATCGGCCCGTGTGGCCTCAAAGGGGGGCGCACCATCCGCCTGGGCCGGCCTTTGCCTGCTGATCTGGCCGCCTCACAGGCGGGCCAGGACTGCACAACACCGCGTGACTTGGATCAGCCGGTTTTCAGTGATGGCACCGACTGGCCGGGTCCAGGCAAGACGGCCAATCCGAATAACCCATGGGCTCGCTTCGTCTTCGAGACGGTACAACGATACAAACCGGGCGGTGTGCTGGCGCAGCAGCAGGGCTGGCCTGCGGGAGCTGGTGTGCGCTATTGGGAGATGTGGAACGAGCCCGATTACGAATACTTCTGGAATGGCAACGTTACGCAGTATGCCCGCCTACTGAAGGTGGGCTACCTGGCCACGTATCAGGCCGACCCGACGGCCGAAATCCTCTTCGGCGGCCTGTCCAATGTGCCGGCGCTTCCGGATTGGCCCTCCGGTCGGCCCACCTGGCTCAACGACACACTCAATCTGATCGCTGCTGACCCCGACCCGGCGTTGCGCGACGCCAGTCACTGGTACTTCACCATTCACGCGCGCCACAACTATAGCTGGGCCTGGGCTACCTCGTCATTTGTCTCTGGGGATATTCAGGTCCTGGCGGCACATGGGCTGTCCAAGCCTGTCTGGGTGAATGAGAGCGGTGTCCCGGCCTGCGATGACTACCCCGGGCCGGCTTGCGACACCAACCCAGCCTATTATGCGACCCTGGAGGAGCAGGCGGCCTTCGACATCCAGAACGGTGCTTATGCGCTGAGCGCCGGGGCCACTGCGGTCTTCCACTTCCAACTGTACGACGACTGCAGTTATGATGCCTGGGGCATATACCGCAACCCGGTCAGTGCAGTATGCTCCAACCAGAGTCCCAACCCTGATACGCCTCGGCCGGTGTACGACGCCTATCGCGTGCTCAGCGCCAACTTTGTGGGTGTTGAGCCCTTGTGGCAGATGCGCCCCGGTGGGGTGAATGGGACACAGGAGTGGCTGGCGTTTTACCGCCCGGCCACGCGCCAGCGGGTCCTGGCGCTCTGGGCGCGCTTTTATGAGCCGGAAACCGCCCAGGTGCCGGCGACCGGGGATAGCGCTTTGCGTCTGGACCAGACTGGCGCAGCGGTCACGATCTGGCCGGTCAATGGCAACTACACGCTGGAACTGCCGGCCGCGACCAATCGCCTGACGCCGACTAACGATGGCAGCGCGCCGATT